>JBFZBV010000373.1:0-3460 GCA_041308285.1 Planctomycetota bacterium
TTCCCGGCGCACATCTCCCTCACGAGCGTGTAGCCGCACTCGGACCTCCACTGCGGAGGGGATCCGAAATCCGAGTCGAGGAACGACCTGATGAGCTCCATCTTCTTCGGCCTGTCCTTCATGGCGAGGATGTTGTTCACGGACTCGAGGAGGAGGTACTTCGTCCCGGTCCTCTGCATGAGGTCGACGCCGGCGGCCTTCAGCTCGGCGCAGACCGCGAACACGCCCGCGAAATCCCCGGCCTTGAGGCTCTCCATGGCCTTCACTTCCTTGGCCTGGATTTCGCTCTCCGGCGGAGGCCCTCCCTGCTTTTCCTCGGCGCGGGCGGCGGCATGGAACGGGAGCGCAAGCGCCGAGATGAGAATTGCGGCGCGGATGAAGTTTGTTTTCATGGCATCACCCTTCAAGCGACCGGGGTCGAGGGCCGTGTCCCCCTGAATGATTCTATCAGATGAGGCGGAGTATGCAAATGCGGCCCGGAGGGGGTCAATCCCGTCCTTCGCCGGGGGGCGGCAGGACTGCTTTGCGGGGATCTTCACCCTGCTTTTTTTATTCCGCATTCTTCAGCAATGCGTCTTCGGCCGCGTAGTCGAAGGAGGCCGGATTGATACTCCGCGGGGGATTCGCCCTCTCCCAACGCACCGTGCGGAGCAGGGCCTCGTCTGGCGGCGTACGCTCGGCGAAGCCGAGCTCTGCGCGAATCCTGGACGTGTCGGAGACAAGGTCGTGGCGCCAGTCCTCAGTGCGCCTCGCCTCAGGCATCAATTCGTCGGGGGCCGTCACCACCCTGCCCTGCCATCCTGCGGCCTTTCCCACGGCGGCGACCCAATCGCCGAGGCCCAGGGCCTCCCGCTCGCCCGCGTTGTAGACGGCATGGGCGAATCCCGGAGCGCGGGCGGCGAGGGCGACGGCCGATGCCACGTCCTCCACGTATCCCCGGGTCGACCGCCACGCGGCTTCCGACGCGCCCAGGACGACCGCGGGGCGGCCGTCGTCCATGCGCTTCAAGTATTCGAACATGCGGTGCTGGTAGTCGCCCGGGCCGTAGACCATGGGGAATCTCAGCACGCGGACCGGGATGCGGTCCTGCCCGTGGAAGACCTTCTCGACGAGGATTTTATCGTAGTCGTCCACCCACCTGGCCGGGTCGCCCGCCGCCCTTGGGGCTGGGCCGCGGAACGGGAAGAGCGAACGCCGGAGCGGCGAGTCTTCCCGGAGCGGCTCCGGGTCCGGATTGCCGGTCTCCAGGCGGTTGAGCCTGCCGTAGGCTGCGTAGACGTCCACGCTGCTCGCGACCACCATCCCGGCCGCATGCCCCCCGAAGACCTCCACTGCGGCCATGGCGTCCGATTCGGTGAACGCAATCATGTCCACGACCACGTCGGGTCTTGCGGCCCTCAGCGCGGCGGCGTAGTCGAGCAGGCGCCGCCTGTCCCCCTCGATGAAGCCGGGGTCCCCCTTGCAGGGCTTCCTCCTGCCCCGGTTGAAGGTGAGGATCTCGAATCCGCTTTCTTTCAGCGCCGAGACGACGTGCGGACCGATGAAGGCCGTGCCGCCCAGGACGAGCGCGCGCATCCGGAATCTCCACAACGAGCCGCGTGCGAAGGGGAATCAAGCCCCCGTGCGCCGCCGTGCGGGCCGGCGAGGCAGCCCGGCGGTCTCATTTCCCCGCGGGAGCTCCGCCGGCGGGCTTCTCCTTGAGTGCCTTGAGTATCTTCTCGGGCGTGATGGGCATGTCGCAGATTCTCACGCCCACGGCGTCGAAGATGGCGTTGGCAATGCACCCCGCGTTCGGGTTGGTCAGCCCTTCGCCGGCCTCCTTGGCTCCGAAAGGCCCCTCGGGCTCGTAGGTCTCCACCATGAGCGACGTGAAGTTGCGCGGCACGTCCGGAGCCCGCATGAGCTTGTAGTCCACGAAGGACGGATTCAGCACCTTGCCCTCGTCGGTCACCAGGTTCTCGGAGAGGACGTAGCCCTGGCCCATCACGAAGGCCCCTTCGAGCTGGCCTTCCACCCCGAGCTCGTTAATGACCTGGCCGCAGTCGTGCGCCGTGGTGACGTTGACCATGGTCACCTTCCCGGTCTCCACGTCGACTTCCACCTCCGAGACCTGGGAGCCGAAGCTGAACGCGGGCGAGACCATGCCCTTGCCGTGCGGCGTGTAGACCCCCCTCCCCACGAGATGGAGCCCGCCTTTCGCGCGGATTGCGACCTTGACCACGTCCTCGCACGCGAGCGTCCTGTCGGGCCGCTCCTTCACGACGACCCTGCCGTCCTTCATGTCGTAGGAATAGACGATGTTCTGGCCCATCATGCCGGCGGCCACCTCGAGAACCTGCTTCTTGAGGTCCTCCGCGGCCATCTTGACCGCGTTGCCGGTCATGAGCGTCTGCCTCGATCCCCATGCGCCGAGGTCGGGCGGGCACACGGCGGTGTCGCCCGAGGTCACCCTCACCATGCTCATCGGCAGCCCGAGGGTTTCCGCGGCAATCTGGGCCATGACCGTGTCCGAGCCCTGCCCTATCTCCGCGGAACCGACGTACACGTCCGCGAAGCCGTCGACCCCCATGCGGATCATCGCGGCCGAGAAGGCGTAGGGCGTGTTAATCCAGTTGAAGACGCCGCCTGACATGAACCCGTAGCAGCCCATGCCGATTCCCCGCCCGAACGGCAGCTTGCCGCGCTTCTTCTTCCAACCGGTGGACTCCATGGTCTTCGTGATGCATTCCTTTATCCCGCAGGAGGCGACCTTGCAGTAGCCCTTGATTTCGTACCCCGGGGACATGAGGTTCCGGAGCCTGAGCTCGGTCGGGTCCATGCCGAGGTCCTGCGCAATCATGTCGAGCTGGGAGTCGCAGGTGAATTCCGCCTGGGGCCCCCCGAACCCGCGCATGGCCGACGACGGGTTCTTGTTCGTGTACACGTGTAACCCGTGGTAGCGGTAGTTCGGGATGTGGTAGGGGAACATCTGGAAGAAGCCGGTGAGGTAGAGCGCCGTGGGCCCCATGGCGTTGTACGCCCCGCCGTCGAGGATGGCCTTCGCCTCCTTGGCCACGAGGGTGCCGTCCTTCATGTAGCCGGTCTTGAGGTGGTACTTCATGGGGGTTCTGCGGCGGGTGCAGGAGAACTCCTCCTCGCGCGTGTACTCGATTCTCACGGGCTTGCCGGCAATCTGCGAGAGCCTGGCTGCGCAGTACTGGTCCTTGAAGAGCTCGATTTTGCCGCCCCATGCTCCGCCCACGTGGGGCCTGATTACGCGGACCATCCCTTCCTTCATGCCGAGCGTCTGGGCCAGGAGAATCTGCACGTAGTACGGCACCTGCGTCGACGTCCAGATTGTGATTCTCCCCTCGAGGTCGGTCTGGGCCAGGGAGGCGTGGGGTTCCATCGCGGCGTGGCTCACCGCGTGCAGGGAGAACTCGTCCTCGCGGACCCTGTCGCAGCGGAGGAAGGCCTGGTC
>JBFZBV010000374.1:0-4348 GCA_041308285.1 Planctomycetota bacterium
CGGCCGCGGCCCACGTGTCGTCGGACCTGTACGCGTGCACGCCGTGCTCCCTGGCGGACCCCAGTGCGTCGAGGGACGGAGCCTTCACCGCTGCTCCCCCCGTGTCGAACTTGTACTCGATTATGTCGGCTACCGCGCCGTCTTCGATGTCCCCGCAGACCGACAGTACGATGGCGGAGGCTCCGAACGCCTGCGCGTGGCATTCCTTCATCTCCTTGCGATCGAGGGCCTGCATTGCCGCGGTCAGCCTGCCCGGAGTGACCGGAGGCAGGCCGAACGCCAGACGCTCCAGGTTCAGGGCCGCTGCGCACGGCGAGGATCCGAGGGCGAGCCCGGCCTTGAACGCGATTCGCGCCTTTTCCGCCTCAATAGCGTTGGAGTCGAAAGTGGGCGAGGAGACAATCTCGGCGAGGAGGTAGAGCGCCTTGCGGGCGGTTCCGGGAGGGAATTCCGCCGAGAGCACCGTGTAGGCCGCATGGACCTCAGCCGAGAGGATCATGCCCTGGAGGTCAATCTGCTTCGTGATGTGCGTCGGCGACCACATGGAAGTGCCGCCCGAAATCATCGACGCGCAGGTCAGTTCCATCAGCCCGGGGCGGTCGGGAGGATCGTGGAGGAACCCCCTGCCGGTGAATATGCGTGCCGAGACGGAAGGGGCGGCCCTGTCGGATTTCACGTAGGCGACGAGCCCCTTGGGGAACACGCGCCTGAGGGTTTCCGGCTGCGGCATCTGCCACCCGAAGGGCGGCACGACGATTTCCTCGGGGCTTTTCGGCAATCCGCTCTCCGCGGCCTCCGCGCGGGCCGCGAGATGCGGGAGAGGCTGAGCGAGCGCGGCGAATGCCGCGCACAGCGCCGCCAATGCCCTTGCTCCTGCTGTCAACGCCTACTTCTCCTTCCCCGAGAGCACGCCGACCGTGAGCATCTCGGGCCTCAGGTAGATGCCGAGGATTTCCTTGAGGCCGTCCGCATCCACGACCGAGACGGACGTCATCCGGTCGAAGAACGCGCCCCAGCCGCCCCTGGCCTCGGATTCGGCCAGCGCGTCCGCGAGGAGCGCGGGCGCCTGGGCCCTAATCCCCCACCTCGCGATGATTCTTCCGGCGGCGCCGGCGACCGCTTCGGAGGTGAAGCCCCAGAGGACGACGTTCTGCAGGGCCTTCCTGAGCGCGCCCTCCACGGCCGCTGCGTCGGATTTCGGGGAGGGCCACACGGTTATCCTGAAAATGCCGGTCGATGCCCCGGGCAGGTACTCGACTTCGAAACTCCGCGCGAGGCCCGGATCGAGGAGCTCCTGGCCGAGGCGGCTCGACCTGCACCGGAGGCATTCGGCCCCGAGCTCGACAGCGGCGGAGTGCTCGTGCTTCAGCGCGGGCGCCCTGTAGAGGAGGTCGATGCGCGGGGTTGCGGCCGCCCTGCATTCGAGCCTGCGCGTGCCGCACTGGGAATCGCCCTCCGCGGCCGGCGCCTCGGTCGCTTCGGCGGCCGGCGGGGGGAACTCGAAGTACGCGGACGCCTTGGCGAAGAGGTTGACCGGTTCCGTGTCCCCTGCGAACACGATGACCGCGTTGGCGGGCGAGAACCTGGCCGTGTAGTGCCTCCTGGCCTCCTCGGGCGTCACGCTCTCGACGGTCGCCGGCCAGCCCGACACGGGCCTGCCGGCGGGGTGGTTCATGAGGGCGACGGACTCCAGCTCGCGGAGATAGCGAAGGGTCGGCGACGACGGGGGGATAACGGCCTCCTCCGCCAGCGAGTGCTTGAGGTCGTGGAAGCCCCTGAAGATTGCCTCGCGCATCCTGTCGGATTCAATCCAGAGGAAGAGCTCGAACCTGTTCGCCGGGAGCGAGGCTCCGAAACCGACGTAGTCCCTGTCCACGCGCAGGGGGAGCGAGCAGCCGCCCGCGCGGAGGTATCTCATGGCGAGGTCGCCCGGGACGAGCATTTCCATGTGGCGCTGCTTGAGTTCGCGAATCCTCGCTTCAATCGAGTTCCTTGTCTCGAGCTTCAGGAACTCGGGGCTCGCCTTGAGGACTTCGAGCTCGGCCTGCAGGGCTTCCTTGTTCTTCTCCTCGGACCCGACGAAGGCCCGGAGGCTCTTCATCTCCTCCTCGGTCATGGGCGTGCGCGGGGATTCCGCCAGGCGCGCGAGCGTGGTCTTCACGGAATCCTCTATCTTGCGGATTCGGAGCGGGATGGCCTTGAGGCGCTCGACGAACTCGCGCGGGATTTTCTCCTGGGCCGCAATCTCCTCGAAGTCTCCGACCTGGGTCAGGACCTCCTCCTCCGCCTTGAAGTCCAGGGTGCCGATTCTCCTCGTGCCCGAGAAGGTCGCGGACGCCACGAGTGCGGATATGCCTTCCCGGCCGGACGGATCAGCCGCGGATCCGAGGCGGTAGTAGATGCGGCATTCCATCACCGGGGAGTCCTTCACGCGTACGAAGAGGATTCGAAGGCCGTTGCTGAGGGTCTTCTCCTTGACGTCCGACTTGAAGAGCGCCTCCGCGGCGCCCGGGCATGCCCCGAGGAACGCCAGGACCACGGCTGGAGCGAGCGCTTTGAGGTTGCACAGCATCTGGCAGGTCCCAGTCATCCTGTTTTCTTCTTCTTCTGCAGGAAGAAGTAGACCGCGAGGCTGAACGCCGGCATCAGCTCTCCGAGTATCTCCATGTGCCTCTGGTTCAGCCTCCCTGGCTCCAGGCATGCGATGTCGAAAGTCCCGACGACCTTCCCGCCGATGTCCAGCGGGAAAATCATCTCCGTCGTGTACCCGCGCTTGACGAAGAGCTGGTCGGTGTCGAACTGGAACTCCTTCCGGATGTCTGATCGCAGGAGCGGCTTGTTCTCCTCCACGACCTTGTGAATCACGGTCGACTTGTAGGGCCTCGGATACTCCACGTTCTTGGTCACCTTCCCGCCCTCGAGAACGAACGGGATGTCGAACTGGTCCGTGGCCTCGTTGTAGATGGAGACGTCCACTCGGTCGTAGGGGCAGAGCGTCTTGACGTACTTGCCGAAGATGTTCAGGAGTTCCGGGAGTTCCATTCCGGAGATGAGCTTCTTTATGATTCCCGTCACGAGAGCGAGCTGCTCCGTCCTCGTCTCGAGGAGCACGAGCATGCGATCCATCTTGGCCTTCTCGTCGAGGCGGCTCTTCTCGAGCTCGCGGATTTTCGAATCGTTTTTTTTTCCGTTTTCTCTGGAGGACATGAACGGGTCCGCTCTCAAACAAGGCCAAACCCGGGGCATCCGAGGGGATTCTAACCGGGTTCCGGACTCGAAGTCAACGCGAAAAAAACCCTGCTCTTTTTTTTGGAATTCATGTTGACTAGGAAGTGATCGGGCATATAATACGTTTTTGTCGATAGGGCGGAGAGACGCCCTTTGCTCTTTGAAAATTAGACGGATCGGGTGTGAGCGCGTGACGCCGCGAAAGCGGCAACTGCCGTGGAAGGCCCATTATTTGGGCATTTCAAGGCGATCATAAGGCGCTTACACCGGAAACGGGTAACGCCTTGGATCATATTCAAGTGAAGGGTTTGATCCTGGCTCAGAACGAACGCTGGCGGCGTGGATTAGGCATGCAAGTCGCGCGACGGACCCTCCTTCGGGAGGGAGACCGAGCGGCGTAAGGGTGAGTAATGTATGGGCAACTTACCCTCGGGACGGGGATAGCGCCCGGAAACGGACGGTAATACCCGATGGCACACATATGTCGCATGATGGATGTGTTAAAGGGGGGGATCTTCGGACCTCCCACCCGGGGAGAGGCCCATATCCTATCAGTTAGTTGGCGAGGTAACGGCTCACCAAGACTATGACGGGTAGCCGGACTGAGAGGTCGACCGGCCACACTGGGACTGAGACACTGCCCAGACTTCTACGGAAGGCTGCAGTCGAGAATCATTCGCAATGGGCGCAAGCCTGACGATGCGACGCCGCGTGGATGATGAAGGCCTTCGGGTTGTAAAGTCCTGTCAGGAATTAGGAAATGCTGCGGGAATAATACTTCTGCAGCTTGACAAAGGTTCCAGAGGAAGCCACGGCTAACTACGTGCCAGCAGCCGCGGTAATACGTAGGTGGCAAGCGTTGTTCGGATTTACTGGGCGTAAAGGGCATGTAGGCGGAAAGGCAAGTCATTGGTGAAACCCCACGGCTCAACCGTGGAATTGCTGATGAAACTATCTTTCTAGAGTGCAGGAGGGGAGAGTGGAACTCTTGGTGGAGCGGTGAAATGCGTTGATATCAAGGGGAACGCCGGCGGTGAAGACGACTCTCTAGCCTGTTACTGACGCTGAGGTGCGAAAGCCAGGGGAGCAAACGGGATTAGATACCCCGGTAGTCCTGGCA
>JBFZBV010000375.1:0-7328 GCA_041308285.1 Planctomycetota bacterium
CCGGGGCGATGCCCGTCCTCATGGAAATCGTCAAGGCGGTCCGGAGCATAAGGGCCGGCGCCGGAATCAGGGATTCCGAGCGGCTCAAGGCCGTGGTGGCCGCGATAGAGCCCGAGGCTTACGTCGCGGTGCTCGGAAGGGAGCACCTCCTCAAGTTCCTCGCCGGCCTGAGCGAAGTCGAGGTCTCGCACGGTAATCTCCGGCTTCCGGGATTCTCAATGGCTCCCGCGGGGTCGGCGACCGTGTACGTCCAGCTCCCCGCCGGAAGCGAGGGCAGGCGCGACGGCGAAAGGCTGAAGGCGGCGGAGGCGAGGATGCGCGCGGAGTTCCACTCGGCCCTGAGGAGGATAGAGAGCCTGGATTTCATACGGAACGCACCGGAAGACCTCGTTGGCAGGATGAAGGTCCGGAAGAGGATACTTTCGAGGCAAATCATCGCAATCGAGGACGGCGGGGCCGAGGCGGCGGAAGCCCCCGCAGGGGGCGGAGGATGGAAGCCCGCCCCGGACCGGCTCCGGCCGGCCGGAAACCGTCCGGATCCCGCGTGAGAATGTCGGACGCCCCGCGTACGTCCCGCCCCAGGCTCTTCCTGAGCGGGGTGCGCGCCGGCGGGGGCCGCAGGGCTACCCTTGCAGGGCGGCCTCGATTTCCTTCCTGGTCGTCTCCGGCAGGAAGCCGACGCATGCGTACTTGACGGTGCCGGACCTGTCAATCACGAAAAACGCCGGAACGCCGGCCAGGTTGAACTTCCTGAGCTCGTTTTCGTCGACGAACTTGACCCTGTGGTTCAGGTTCCCGCACCCCATTATGAACCTGATTCTCTCGCCGAAGTCCTTGGCGTCCACGATGCCGCACACATCGACCTTGTCCTTCATGTTCTTCGCGATGTCCTTGATTGCCGGCATTGCGGTGTACGAGGCGCCGAGCCATGAGCATCCGACGTAGAGCAGGGTGGGTTTGTCTTTCGTCTTGATTTCGGCGCTAATCCAGTCCGGAGCGGGTTTGCCCGCGAGGTCCAGCTTGCGCTCCTTCGATGTCGGCATGTTCGGCATCGACGTCACCATAGCCGGGCCGTGCTCGGGCCTCCGCCATGCTATGTCGCGGAACGTCTTCCGCTCCCGCTCCCGCATCGCCAGCTGCGCCTGCAGGCTCATCCTCACTCCCGGCACCCTCCTCATCAAATCCGGGACCATGACGAAGTATTTCGTCTCCAGCTCCGGCTCGTCCAGCATCTTGTACGCCTTGTTGTACTTCTTGCCTTCTATTAGGCCCAGGATTTCGAAGTAGAAGTCCGAGGCCTGCGAGACGCTCTTGAGCTCCTTCGACTCCAGCGGGTCCACGCCCTGGAGATTCCTGGTGACTGTCGTCGCGACCAGGGGAGGGGCGGTCTCTTCGGCGTCCGCGGCGGCGGTCTCGAGATGGGATAGGCTCTTGGCTATTACCCCTTCGGCGGCGTCGAACCATATCTCCGCCTGGGCCTTGCGGAGCGCGAACGAGGAAGGCGGCGCGCCGCCCGGGAAACGGGCGTTGACGCGCAGTTTCCTGCACGACCGGCTCGTCGATCCCGCCTCGACGGTCTCTGTGCCGCCCAGAACGTACTCGAACTCGAATCTCCCCTCCTTCGTGTCCATGTCGAGCGTCCACGTGCCGTCGAGGATTTTCCCGTCCTTCGGGAACCTGGGCTCGGCAAGGGCCCATGCCAGCGGAAGGCTGCCCATGCGCCTTTCAGACTCCGTGGACCCGTCCCCGTCGACGAGCAGGAACTCGATGTAGTTGAGGCCCGATTTCTCCGGATCCTTCGCCCCGCGGAGCGTCGTCGTGCTCGTGATGTGCTCGACGCATGTCATCTGCTTCCCATCGTTCTGGCCGAGGCAGTTGATGAACAGGTTCTGCTCTTCCTTTGTCTGGAGCTTCTCCGCGGACGCCGTGTTCGTGGTCTCTGTGGTCACGTCGTAGAGAATCCTCGTCCGGTCCCTGAACCTGAACGAGAGGCTGTCCACGCGGACCCGTTTCTCCGGAGTCTTCGCCCCGGACGGGCTCTTCCCGCCGCCGGGTCCGACGGCGGTCGGTTCGCCGGTCCCCTCGCCGCCTCCGCTTCCCCCTCCGGATTTCCCGCCTTCGGGCTTGCCGCCCCCGCCCCCGCCGCCTCCGCCGTTCCCGCCCCTGCCGAGCACGAGGAAGCCGACTCCGGCGGCGGCCAGGAGCAGCACAGCCGCCGCCCCGATAATCAGGGCCTTCCGGCCGCCTCCACGCGCCGACGGAAGGTCCTGGCCCTTGCGCGCAGACGGCTTCTCCCTGCCGGCCTTCCCTTCCTCGGCCCTCGCGGCTTTTCCGGCCGCCGGCTTCGCCTCGGGCTCCCTGCGGGCCTTGCGGGCCGGTTCCGCCGCCTTCTCCTCCGCAGCGGGAGCAGGGGCTTCGGCCGCGGCCGGAGCGGCCGCCGCGGATGAAACCGCCTTTTCCGCCTTCTTCCTCTGCGCGAGAGTGATTCTGCCCTCGTCCTCCAGGAGGCCGAGGAGGCCTTCCTCGTAGTCAATCTCCTCGAGGCCCTCAAGCCATTCGCCGATCTCGTCCTTGGTGAGGATTCCGAGCTTCACCAGCGCGCGGGCGGCGGCCTTGTCCTTGTCGCCGACAGCCATCTCGACCTCCCGCAACATCGGCGGCCGTCCCGGCCCGCGGGGAATCCCGCGGCGCGGGCGCGGCCGCGGTTCATTTCATCTTCTCTGCCCGGTCTATCGCGCGCGATCCCCACGGCCCGTGCGGGTCTCGGTCGAGCACCCTGGCGAACGATTCCCTGGCCTTCGCCGCCATGCCCCTCTCCGCCCACGATTCGCCCAGCGCGAGGTGCGCCGCGCAGTACCGGTCCCTGGCTCCGGCTTCGGAAGGCTCCTCGAGCGAGGCCTTGTCCCTGACCCGGCCGACGCCCCGCAGGGCCTCCTCGCGGAGAGGGCTGCCCGGGAACTGGTCCCGAATCCTCACGAAGCCCGATGCCGCGTCCGCGGACTTGCCCTTGGCCTCGTCCTCCTTGGCCTTTTCGAGCAGCCTGGCGGGTTCGGGATGCACCCAGCCGGCTTCGGCGGACAGGAGGCTCTCCCTGCCCTGGTCGGAAACGGAGGTCACCGCGTACCTGACGGGGGATCCGTCGATTGGCCCCTCATCCACGAACGGGGAGGCTGCCAGGGGCCGGTCGGTCGCGCGGGCCATCAGCCCCGAGGGCGCGGTCCGGTACACGTGGTATCCGGCCGGCTTGCCGGCAGGCGCCTGCCATTCCAGCCTGGGCTTCCCGTCGAACGACACCTTGAGCCTCGCGGGCGCCTCGGGAGCGGGAGAGTAAGTGTTGACCCGGCCGTCGCCGCGGATGAATCCGCCCCATTCGACCGTGCCGGGATTGAAGGGCGCCGGCAGGTCCCAGATGTATATGCGCCAGTTCTCCGCGCCGAGGATGACGTCGAGGTCCCCGTCCCTGTCCACGTCGGCCACGGCGGGGGCGCACTCGGTCCTGGCTTCCGTCTGCACCGGCCAGCCGAGGAAGGGCTTGCCGTCGGACCCGAATGCGTAGAGCCTGTTCTCGTTGACCGATACGAGCACGTCCGGGCGCGCGTCCCCGTCCAGGTCGGCGATGGCCACGCCGGTGGGGCGCCCCTGGAAGGAGGCCGGGAACCCCTTGAGCGCAGTCCCGTCGGTCTTGAACGCGAACAGCGCCCCTCTGGGCGTGGCGAACACGACTTCCGGTTTCCTGTCGCCGTCGAGGTCGCCTATCGCGGGTATGTAGACTCCGGGGCCGCCCTCGGGCGAGACTGCCGCGGGGAAGCCCTTGAGCGCCGATCCGTCCGCCTTGTAGCCGTGGATTTTCGCGCCCTTGTCGCCGACGGCGAAGATTTCCGGCCTGCCGTCGCCGTCCACGTCGCCCGCGGCGACCGACGTGTGGAGGTTCTCGCCGGGGTTCAGCGTTTTCTTGAGCTGCGCCGCCTGGGATCCGTCGTGGTGGAACGCGTACAGCTCCCCGTTGCCGTCGACTCCCACAATCTCGAGGTCCTTGTCGCCGTCGAGATTCACGATGACCGGCGGGAAGAAGCCGGGCTTGGAAGCCTGCGCAATCTTGTCGGCCTGGCCCAGCGGCCTGCCGTCGCCGCGGAAGGCGCAGATGGACCCGTCTCCGTTGCAGTACGCGACGACCTCGAGTTTGCCGTCGCCGTCGATGTCGGCCGCCTGGGGGGGCCACGCCGCGGTGCCGGGAAGGTCCTTGGGCCAGCCGGGCTTGTCCTTGGCGTCGAGGGTCATCGCATAGGCCTTCTTGCCGTTGGCCAGAGTGCAGCACAGCAGCTCCGGCTTCCCGTCCCCGTCCAGGTCCGCGAAGACGGGCGCGGAGGACGGCGCGTTGAGGTTCCGGAAGAGCCCGAAGGTCCAGTAGTCGCCCCCGTGGAAGAACTCCTGGCCTGTGAAGTGCCACAGCCACGGCCCCATGCCCGAAGAGGCGGCGATTTCCAGGCCTCCCTGCCCGTCCACGTCGAACAGCGCGACGTGCCTCATGGGCCCCCTGGCCACCTGCGGCCAGTCCCTCTGGAGCGCGTATGAGGTCCAGATGCCGAACTCCTTGCTCTTCTTGCTCTCGTTGAGGGACCTGTCGAGCGCGGTCACCTTGTAGCGGTAGAACGAGAGCTTCGAGAGCCGGATGTCCTCGAAGCAGCTCGCGGGCACGGGAGTGGGGGAGATGAGCTCGAACTTGCCTTCGCTTCCGTGGCTGCGGTAGACGTTGTACCCGGCGATTTTCTCGTCTTCCGACGTCTCCCACCAGAGCCTCACGGCCTCGACGTCGCCTTCGCCTCCCAGGCCGCGCGGCGTCTCCTGGGGGTCTTCGAGGCTGAATTCGTCCGTCCTGCTGATTCCGGAGGCGTCGGTGAACGTCAGGACGGCCTCCATGACTGATCCGCCGAATCCGCCGCCCAGGCGGAGCCGGAAGGGCTGGAGCGTAACCCTCTGCCCCACCGAGAGCTCGGGAATCAGCTGGGAGGAGTTTTCCAGCTCCAGGTCTTCGCCGTTCAGCTTGAGCTCGACCGTGAGGTTCCTGGCGCTGCCGGTGCCGAGGTTCGAAACGTCAATCAGGAAGCCGACGGTCTTTCCCGCGTCGGAGTCGTTCAGGAGGCCGCCCTTGTTGGACGCGGAATCGTCGAATACGTGTCCTGCGTGCACCACCCAGGGCGAGTTCACCAGGACCACGACCTCCTCTTCCCAGGATGCGCCCTGCGCCTCAAGGGTTATCTTGAGCGGGGCGCGCTGGTTCTGGGGAGCCTGGGATCCCGACGTGAGGATAATCGGCTTGTCGGTTATGGCGCATCCGCCCGGCTTGACGAGCTTGAGGGAAGTCTCGCCGGAAACGACCTTGAGGTACTGGCCGGCGTCCTTCACCTTTATCTTCGCCCCCGGGCATTCGGAAGAGGACGTGTTCTGGAAGGCGAGGTAGAGCCCGACCTCCTCGCCGGCCTCAAGCCTGCCGTTGCCGTTGCCCTTCTCCTTGTCGGAAACGGCGGTGTCGTACAAGGCCAGCATCTTGCCGGATCCGCCCTCGGTCGGGGATACGTCCATGCCCCCCTCGTACGGCATGAAATTCCTTGCGAAGGCAGTCACGAGGATTTTGCCGGGCGTCTTGGGCGACGAGGCCAGGGACACCTTGCCGTCCTGGCCGGTCACGCCCGTCGAATGGAATTCGCCCTCCTTCCACAGGCACACCCTTGCGTCCCGCACCGGTTTCATGCTGTCCCTGTCGGCGACGAAGATTTCGACCGAGGTCGGCTTGAGACCCGCGGAGAGGGCGTGGGAAACGCTGAGGTCCTTCGGGAGATCGGTCCAGATTGCCATCTCCGGATCACCGAGCAGGTTCACGCCCCGGATGATGATGGTTATCGGGTCCGACTTGGAGACGGCCTTCAGGTTCCTGCGGGCCTTGCAGGCAGCCAGAAGCGGGCCGATTCTGTACACGTTGTGGAACAGGAGGGCCTCCCAGAAGTCGCGCTCGAACATGTTCTGGTACGCGTAGGAGTTCACCGTGCAGCCGATGAACGCCACTGCGCCGCCCTGCGGGTGGAGCAGGACGCGCTCGGAAATGGACTCCTGGTTGAACATGTTCACCTGGCACCCGCTGGAGAACACGACGAACGGCCTGTCGGCGTTCGTGAGCTTCTTCACTCCGTTGGCGTCCATGAACCCGTGCCCGAGGCCCATGAGGTACACGTTGGAGTGGATGATGTGCGACACGATTCCGACGCCCTCGTTGACGTATTTGCAGAGGTGCTCCATGTCGCAGGGGCCGGCGCGGTCGTTCGACTCGCCGAAGATGTAGGCGGTCTCCTTCTTCTGCTTCCTCTTCACCTTCTGCATCTTGCCGTCGACTTCCTCGTCCACCTCCTCGTCGACCTCGAAGGCTTCGATTGACCCGCGGAGCGTGGCGCTCTCCTCGAGCTCGATGATTGTGAACTTCTCGGGTTTCAGGAAGTCCTCGCGTATCTCGACGTAATGGTCGTCGGCGTCCCACTGGAAGTCGTTCCTCAGCACCGCGCCGACCAGCAGGACCTTCTTCTGGTAGTCCCGCAGGCCGGGCTTTATGTAGGTGAAGTACTTCCGCATGAAGACGCCGACCTCTTCCTCGGTCTCGGCCGGGACGCGGCCCACGAAGACGTCCTCCACGTGGTCCACGCGGTCGAGGTCGTCCCCGTACTCCGAGTCGCAGTTGGCGTTCCACGTCCCGTCCAGGGCGGAGAAATAGAGGTCCGATGCCTGCTCCTCGCCCGGGTTGTACGGGATCATCCTGGTCGGAACGATGTTCACGTCGCCGCCCAGGAGCACGTAATCGAGGTCCCATTTCCAGTAGAGGTCGGTTATGAAGTTCCTGATCGTCTCGGCCGTGTCCGTTCCGCGGTAGAGGGGATTGTCCGCGATGTCCTCGATTGCCACGACGTCGGCGGGCACTCCGCTGCGCGTCTTCCACTCCGCGAGAGGCTTGAACGCCTTCATCAGCGACCTGCCCGTGACGATGATGTACTTGACCGAGTCGAACTCCACCGGAGGCCGGTACCAGGTCCGCGCTGCGGCCGGCGTCCGGCCCTCCGCCCCCTTGCCCGGTTCCGCGGCGATGCAGGCGGTCGAGACCGCGATTGAAAGCGCGAAAACGCCCGCGACGCGAAGTTCCGAAATCATGCATCCCCCCTCTGGCCGGGCCTTGCGGCGGCGGTTGTCACGGAAGACGGTTTGCAGACAGTATAACAAAATCCCGGCAGGCCGGGCAACGTGCCGCGCTTCGGGCCGGAGGTGAAGAGTCCGGATTCTTCGGGCGGCGG
>JBFZBV010000376.1:0-9557 GCA_041308285.1 Planctomycetota bacterium
TTCCCCATACTTCACGTTCAGTGAAGTTGGCGTCGTTGTCAACATATGCTCTCTTTGGCTTCTCCGTATGGATACTCGCTGAGCGTTTCAGAGATCAGCCTTTCTCTTATGCGACTACAGGGGGGACATTCGTGTCAAATACGTTCCTTGAGTTGACGAATATGAGGAAGTGGAGGTTCCCGGATCGGGCTGCGTCAGAAGTGGATTCCCAGCCCGAGGCGGAAATCAATCATGGAGAGGGGTTCGGAATCGGACTTCGGGGGCCAGGCCGACTCCGGGGTTCCGAAGTCGTGAATCATCAGGCCCGCCTCGATCGAGCCCCATTTCCAGCGCACTTCGATTCCCCCGCCGAAGTTCACGGAAAAGTTGGTGGTTTTGCCGTAATAGACCAGGTTCGAGAGTTCGTTGCCCGTGTCGTTGTCCCTCACCATGAGCATGTATTGGGTCCAGAATGCCGGGCCTGCGCCGACCTTGAAGAACAGCAGGACGCCGGTGATTTCCTCGGCGCGGCTCATGCGGAGATGGGACCCGGACAGGTTCCAGAGGAGCAGCGGCAGCCGGACCTTGACGTTCACCGCGAGCTGGTTGATTCCGAGGCTGTTCCCGTACGGCCCGAAGAAGTAGTCCAGGTTGGGCTGGCTCGGCGGGTAGTAGTGGGTCCCGTCCAGCGTGAAGTTGAAGAAAGACACCCCTGCGCTGAGCACGGGCATCAGGGCGAACCGAATCTCCACCCCGAGGGCGAAGCCGCCGCCCAGGACGTTGCTGTAGGACGGGGCGTCGATCCCGGTTCCCGCCATGCTGTCAGCCAGGAACGTGGAGTAGCCGCCCGCCACTTCGATGCTGAACCGCCTGAGCCCGGTGACGCTCTGGTCCTGGTTCCACCTGTACCATTCGCCCGGGGAGAGTCCCGGAGGCAGGTCTTCGATTGCCGGAATCGCTCCTTCATTCGGCCTCCTTCATCCGTTCAGCATCATGGAAGGTACCACAGGCTCGTGCCGGGCGCAACCGGAAGGGCTCGCCGGACTCGGCGATGCGACCCCCGAAATCGTCATGGAGGGGAAGCGGCGATTCTTTTCTGATTCACCACGAAGACACGAAGACACGAAGAGGAGGCTCAGCCGGCGATTCCTCGGGGTGCTGCGCGCCCTGCTCGCCTTGCGGCGCGCCCATCGTCTTGCCCGGTCCGCGTCCATGCAAGCGAGCTTGTCTGTCCGCGTCCCGTGCAATCCTCTGGAATCGCCTGCTGTACACGGATTAAGGCTATTCTTTACCCAGAACAGTTTCCCGGTGTCGAATGCTCATCTTGGCCGTTCTTCAGGTTGATTGATGCGGGGGAAACTAGTCGCAGGGATCGGCCTTGGCCACGCGGTCGGCTATGAGGCCGAAGAATGAGAGGGGATCGACCTCGGGAGACACGGCGGAGTACTTCCATCCGAGGTGGGCGGAGCAGCGAAGGCACTGCACTACGCTCCAGGCGTACCCCTCGAACCAGGTGAAATCCGAGGTTGGTTCCGTGGTCGGGGCCACGTTCGTGGCGCTCGCCACGGTCAGGACCTCGCACTTGAAGCCCTGGGTGTTCTGGTATTCCTTGCGTATCGGCCTGCTCATGATGCCGGCGAGGTCGAATTCGGTCGACACTGTAGCCCCGCATCCGGCGCAGACAATCCTGTACGGCCGGGCGCACGGCAGGGGGGATACCGGATTCAGGAGCATCAGGCCTCCTCCGGGCCTCGTGGAACAGGATGCCGATGGCGGATTCCAGGGCCTCCAGGCAGCACTATACTGAGGTCGCGGATTGGCGGCAAGCGCCGCAGGGGGGGGGCCGGGCATCCCGCCGCGGGGCTGTGCGGCTCGGGATGCCCGCGCGAGGGCGGGCCGCTGGAGGATGGCTTCGGGGCAGTGTTTGTGCCCGGCGGCGCAATGGTATATAATTCATTGGTTTATGCCGATGAATAGGAGGCGTCCCATGTTCACGCAGCATACCGTGCAACGAAGGGCATGCATCACGGCCGCAGGGCTGGTTTTCGCGCTGGCTCTGGCAGCGAGCCCGGCCTTCGCACAGGGAAACGGAGAGGGCGGCAGCGATCCGCTCGATCCGAACAAGCCTGCCGCGGAGGACACGTCCGTCTACCAGGAAACCCCGGTGATCCAGGGCAGGGAAGCTTCGTTCTCCATCGCGGCCTTCTGGAGCTGCGCGTACTCGTTCCTTTCCAGCGGCACGCTCGACTTCGAGGGGGAAATCGACACGGACAGCGACGGGCTGGACGACACCGAGATGGACTTCCAGGCCGACGGGGAGTGGGAGCTCGCGTACCTGAGGGGCGGCGTCAGGATGGAAATCGGCCGCAAGACCGTGAAATTCCGCATGGACGTCTTCTATCAGAGCATCCTGGCCAGGTTCGAGTCCGACGGCAAGACTTCGGTGGAGTACTACAGCAGCGGACCGGGATCCTGGACCGTGAACGACAGCACGGTCCGGAATCCGTTCCACCTGCAGGGCGGGGGAATTTCGCTCGGGTTCGACATGTTCTTCGCGGTGCTCGAGGCCGGGAAAGGGCTCGACGGCGTGCCCAGGATTGCACTGGGCCCCACGGCCGGGCTTTGCATACACCTGAGCGGGGGCGTGGACGGCGACGAGAAGTTCTACGCCGGGTTCGCGGGGATAGACGTGGGTGCCGGTTTCAAGGCGCGCTTCCTGAACCTCCTCGAGGTGTTCGCGGAAATCGGCCTTTACGGCGGCGCTACGATCGGGTTCAGCGAAGAGGTCAACCTTGCGGTGGCGCCCGGGCTGTGCTGGAGGTGCTGCCTGGGCTTCGGATTCTGTTTCTAGGCGGTCTCGGCCCCGGCCGGGCCGCCCTCCAGGCCCCGCCGATTCTCAGACATTCGCATGACGAGAAATACGCTGGCAGCGGCGTTCGCGATTTGCATCCTGGCTTCCGCTCTCACGGCGGCGCAGCCGGCGCAGGCGTGCAACGCGTGCAAGGACAAGGGCGAAACGCCCTGCAAGCTCCACAAGCCCCCGACCGCGTTCAAGTTCCTTCACAGCAGCTGGCTCGGGTACTCCTGCTGTCTCGGCACGGGTTGGAAGCCGTGCCAGAAGTGCGGAGGCGGCGAGAAGGCCGAGCAGTACGCGAAACGCAAAGCCGAGCTCTCCGAATGGGTCGAGGCGAGGCGGACCGACTGCGACATGGTCCTTTTCGGAGACGAGCCGAAGCTGGCGGCGGAACTCGTGTCCAATCCCATAAGGCACGCGGAGAGCGAGAACTTCCGCCTTGCCGCCACGAGCAACCCCCTTCCCGTGAGGGTCTGCGACGTGCCGGAGGGCCTGTTCGACGATTTGCCGATTAAGAAGGACCTCAAGAGGACGTTCACGGCCGAGCAGTACGACTGGATACTCCTGAAGCGCGCCGAGGACGAGTTCGCCAGGTTCAAGGAGATATTCAAGGGCGAGGGCAGGTTCAGGTCGGCTTCGACGAACTACTACAAGGACATATTCAAGGCCGCCGAGGGCAAGTACGACGTGTTCCTCTGGGGCCGCGACGGGCATCATCTCGTCTGCGGCAAGAAGTTCTTCGGGGTCGCCCACGAGCTCGGGGTGTACAAGCACGGGGCGAGGCTGACGGCCGTGGTCGGCGGGCACCAGTACACCAGCTCGGACGAGAACCTCGACCGCTACCTGACGCACATGTACAGCCACCTCTTCATGGAAGCCTACGAGATGGAGATAGGGTACGACCTTCCGAGCTGGATTCCGGAGGGATTCGCCCATTATGCCGAATGGAAGAAGTTCGGCGACGTCAAGATTAACTGCTTCTTCGAGAAGACCGACCCGGTGTCCATACCGGCGAAGCTCACGGTGTACGTGTACACCATCGCGGCCTCGGGCCAGTTCCTGCCCGCGGCCACCATCATCAAGATGGGCTACAACACCATGGATTCGAAGGCCCACGCCCAGATGTGGAGCTTCTTCCACTACCTCATAGAGGGGGCTCCGAGGGAGAACTTCATCAAGTTCATCCGGGAACTCAAGCGCACGCGGGACCAGATGGCGGCTTTCAAGGCCGCGTACGGGTATTCGCTGGTCCAGCTGGACGAGCCGTGGAGGGAGTTCGTTCTCAAGAACTACAAGGGCTCCTAGCGGCCGCGCCGGGGCGCTGCGCACGGAGCCCGCGACAACGCCCGGACCGGCCGGCCGCGCGTTCAGGCCCGGTCCCGAATCGTCCGGGCGGCGGAGATGGAAGCATGACAGGATGCCGGATAATCGCGGGTCTCGCCGCGGCGGTGCTGGCGGTCTTCGCGGGGGCCGCAGACGCGCAGGTATCGGCGCAGTCGAGGGCGAGGAAGTTCTGGGAGATATTCTCGAAGTCGGACGCCAACGGCAAGGCGCTCGCCTTCGACGTCCTTTCGCCTGCGGACGACCCGCTGGTCGTCTCCATGTGCTTCAAGGCGCTGGGGTCGCAGCAGCCCATCGTCATCGACGCGGCGTGCTCCTTCCTTGCGGGCGTCTCGGGCGACAAGACGATGGAGGAGCTGTTCGAGAAGGGGGCGGGGCACCAGAGCGCGACTGTCCGGTTCGCGGCGGCGCGGGCGTTCGCGGGAATCCGGGACGTCGGGGCGCTCGTCAAGCTCAAGGGGCTGATTAAGGACAAGGAGTGGTTCGTGCGCTCCCAGGCGGCGGAATCGCTGGGAGCGAGGCGGGAGGCCGCCGCGGTGGAAGACCTAGCCGCCGCGGCCGGGGACCCGGACCCCCGGGTGCGTGTCGCGGCCGTGGAGGCGCTCGGGGTGATAAACGACCTGGCCGGGGCGCAGGCGGTCATTTCCGCCCTGCCGGACGCGAGCTGGCAGGTGAGGACGGCGGCGGTCGAGGCGCTGAAGAAGATGAGGCCCAAGGCCGCGTTCGAGCCGCTCGTGAACAGGCTCGTCGAAGAGGCGGGCAGAATCAAGATGGAGATACGCCTCGTCCTCGTCTATCTCGCAGGCCAGGACCTCGGGGAGGATCCCGGAGACTGGCTCGCATGGTGGGCGGGCCAGACCACGGGGGAGGCGGCCGAGGGCAGAATCGAGAGGGAGTACAGCGACTACAAGATAACCAGGCGCACGAGCGCGCCGAAGCGGTTCTTCAGCGTGAAGACGGATTCGAGGCGCATGGTCTTCATCCTGGACACGTCGGCCAGCATGAACAGCATGTGCGCGCCGCTGGTGGAGGAGCCGGACAAGGCCGGGGAGGGCGGCTCCCCGCCCGGCCACACCGAGCCTGTAGACCCGAATCCGGGCGGGGCGGGCGGCGGGCGCGCGAAGCCGGGCGAATCCACCAGGTTCAGCGTGCTCGTGGACCAGCTGACGTCGACGATACAGGGTTTCGACGACAACGTGTATTTCAACATCATCCTGTTCGGGACGGACGTGAGGACCTGGAAGAAGGGCCTCGAGAAGTCGACTCCCGAGAGCAAGGCGTCCGCGATAGGATTCGTGAGGGGCAGCGGGCCGGTCGGCGAGACGAACATATTCGACGCGCTCGCTCTCGCGTTCGGGGCCTCCCTGAAGAGCGTCCGGTCGGGTTCGGGATACCTCGACGAGATTGGCGGCGTCAAGGACAGGCAGTTCGAGGAAGGGCCGGACACGGTGTTCCTCCTTTCCGACGGCGTGCCGAACAGGGGGGAGATTGCGGACGGGGAGAAGATTGCCGCCGAAGTGACGCGCGCGAACCGCTGCCGCAGGATTGTCATCAACACCATTGCGGTGGGCAATTTCCAGGCCGACTTCCTGAGGAAGCTCGCGGTGCAGAACTGGGGTTTCGCGGCCTCTGCCGGGAGATGAGAGGCCATGACCCGGGCGGGTCTGGGCCTGCGCAGCCGCACGGGTCCCGGCCCGCCCGGGTCATGATGGACGAGGTTCTGACGGGAAAGCTCGCGGCTGCCGCACGGGGCGGCGACGACTCGGCCTTCGAGGCGCTGGTCAACCGCTACGAGACGCTGATGAAGGCCCACTTCCTGGGCATCACGCCGTCGGCCTCGGACGCCGAGGAGCTTGCGCACGACACGTTCGTGCGCGCCTACATGTCCCTCGAAACGCTCAGGGACCCCGCGCTCTTCGGCCAATGGCTGTTCGGCATCGCCCGGAACGTGTACAGGGAGTGGAGCAAGGACCGGGCCCGGAGGGCGAATCCGCCGGCGCCCGAGGAAGGGGAGCGCACGGAGGTCCGGAACCGCAAGGCCCTGTTCCACAGGGAAATCTACGCGATTGTGGACGCCCTGCCGGACCCGTACAGGGAGGTGCTGTCGCTCAGGTATTTCTCCGGGTCCTCCTGCGAGGAGATATCGAGGATTCTGGAGCGGCCCGTCGGCACGGTCACGAAGCAGATATCGAGGGCGCACGCAATGGTCGCGGCGAGCCTCAAGAGGCTGCAGGGTTTCACGACCCTTCTCAACTTCTGGCTTCCCGAGGAGGAGAGGAAGAGCGATGGCCGGAATTGAGCCCGCGAAGCGGGAATGCGAAGCGGCGCGCGAAAGATTCCCGGCCGCGCTCGAGGACAAGGCAGAGGAGCAGGCCGTTCTCAATCACTGCCTTTCGTGCCGGACGTGCATGGCGGCCTTCACCGAGCTCAAGGAGACGGTCGACCGCCTGGTCGCGGCGGCCGAGGCCGTGCCGAAATCCGGCCGGTTCGCCTCCTCGGTCCTCGCCTCTATAAGGATGGAGAAGGCGAAACGGAGGAATTCCAGGGTCGCGGCTGCGTCCTGCGCCGTCATGGCGGTTTCCGCGGCCTTCGTCGCCGTAGCGGTCCTCGCGACGAGGCAGGCGCCGGAACCGCCTCCGGCGGGCCTGGAAGCGGGAGTTGCGGGCCCGGGGCCGGCCTGGCCGGAGACGCGGCCCGCGGCCAGCGAGCCGGCGCGCGAGCCGGCCGGGCAGGCTCCGGAATCAGGAAAAGCCGTGGAAGACCGGGCGAAGAAGCCGGATCACGCCGAGGAACCCGCGTTCGACGCCGCGGCCGTGGACAAGGCTTTCGCCGAGGCCGTGAATCTCCTCAAGGAACCCGGGCCCAGGCCCGGAAGGCATCCGGGGCAGAGGAAGAGGAGAATCCTGGCGACCGCGGAGAAGCTGTCCTCGCTCGGACAAAAGGAACTGGCCGAGCTCGTCAGAAGGCTCGGCGAATACAGACCGGCCGACGAGGAGCAGAAGCGGGTCCATGGAATCGTCCTCAGCAGGTGCAGGGAGCGCCTGGCGAACCTCGAGAACGGCGGGAGAGGCAAGTAGGCCCGACCCGGGCTCAACGCCCGGGCTCGCAACATCTTGAAGCATGATATGTTGCGCCTCGGACGCCCCGCCCGTCCGCGGCAGGGAAAAATCCCGTAAAAAACCCTTTTTCATGTCGCAACCGGCGCCTGTGCGCCACTTCTATGCGGGTTCGAAAGGATGATTGAAAACAAGGAGGTTGCGATGAAGAGGCTGATAATCGCCGCAGTGGCGGCACTGGTCGTGTTCGGTTTCATGGCGGGTTATGCCGAAGCGGCTCCTGGCGGGAAAAAGGGCGGCCGCAAGGCCGCTGCAAAGGCGAAAGAGCATCCCAAGGCCGCCAAGAAGGCGCTCAAGCACCACGGGGAGCACCCGAGGCCTGAGAAGAAGGCGTCGGCAGAAACCAGGAAGCACTCCGGCAAGCAGAAGCCCGGTCTCGAACGAGGCCACAAGAAGGGCCGCGACGGCGGGAAGTCCCTCAAGAAGGACAGGCACCACAGGAAAGCCGTGAGGAAGGCCTGGAGACACTTCCTGAAGGACAAGAAAGGCCCGGGGCCTGCGAAGAAGCACCCGGGAGCGGCCAAGAAAGAGCTGAAGCACCCGAAGAAGGCCGCGCACGCCCTCAAGAACGGGAAAGGCCGGAAATGACCGCCTGAAACCGAGCCCAGGACAGCGCCCCCGAGCGGAAGCCGGGGGCGCTTTTTTTATTCCTCCGAATCCGATATAAATGAAGAGGCGTTCAGGGATGTCGAGTCCGCGGTACGAAGCCGCAGGATTTCTTTCGAGGGTCCGGAAATGCCGCGAAAATCCGCGCTCTGCGTCCTGGTGGCCGTCTGCCTGATTCCGCTCTCGTGCTCCAAGGAGGACGACGATGCGCCTCCCGTGGACCCGTTGACGAACCTAATCGACCACGACGGGGGCGTCTCCGGAGGCCCGCAGACGGGCGGCATAACGGTCGCGGTGTTCGACAAGATTGACAAGAGCCCGATAGCATACGCATGGGTGCTGGTCGCGCACGGCGCCGCCACGGAGCAGAAGCAGACCGACGCGTCCGGCAGGGTCGAGTTCACCGGCCTGACCACGGGCCCGCTGGACGTGACGATTGCCGTGGCGGGCTACGCGAACCTGACCATCGCGGGAGTCAACGCGACCTACATCGCCTTGCCCATGGAGAGGCGCAGGAGACTCCTCGTATCGGGCTTCGTGAACAACGGGGCGGTTTCGGGCACGACCTTCACTGTCGATTTCGAGACCAGGGTCAATCCCCTGAACGGATCGGACCCGAAATACGGATCCGTCGTCTCGCAGCCCGCAGGATCGCCTCCTGCCTACCAGGTGCTATTCGACGCCCTGGCGGTCGACAACCTCATCTTCACCGAGGAGGACTCGAACGGCAAGATTGTGAACAGGAAGACCCTCCAAATCGGGCCTTATACCGCGGACCAGACGGGTGTGAACGTCGCTTTCGACGGCACCACAGGGCTCTGCAACATGGCCGGGACGATATCCCTCCTGCCTTCGACCACCATCTTCGGAGTGGGAGTGGCGGGCTGGGTCGGGGAGAAATCCTACGCGGCCTACAGCGTGACCGGGACCGGCACGAACAGGACCTACCTTCTCCAGGTCCCGCCGTCCGTCAATCTGAGCATAGTAGTGGACGTCTACACTTCAATCGTCGGCCTGATGCTTCCGCAGGAGTCGAAGGAATTCGGCGCGACGTCGGGCGCGGCAGACAACACCTCCGCCGTCCAGGCCGACCTCGCGATGGACATGGCCGCGATTTCAGGCTCTTTCCTGAACTACGGGACGTCGCCGTGGGCGGCGATGGTCCTCAAGTACGGCCGCTGCCAGACGATGAACGCGTTTTCGCCGGCCGCGCCATATTCGCAGCGCATCCCCAGGAACTTGACCGCGCAGGCGGCCGCAGGAGTGTTCTCCGGCACGTTCCCGGCGATAGTCATGGACAGGACCCTGGACGTCCCCTTCGGCCCGTTCGGAGGGGACTCGGTCTGCAACTTCGACTTCAGCACCGCAACGGCGGCCCATCTGACCCTGACGACTTCCAATCTGCCGCAGGGCATATCCTCGCACGATGCGGACGCGAGTCTGTTCACGTTCTATCCCGGCCAGGAGCTCTCCCCCCCGCTGGGCTTCGCGTTCCCCTTCTACACGATGCCGGGGACCGCCGGGGCGGCCAACATCGCCTACGACGCCTTCGGCTACGGGCAAAGGCAGGGGCACACATACCTCCTCGTCGCGAGCGACACGGACTCCGTCACCGACGCGGAGAGCGTCTACATAAGAGGGGGCGTTTCGGACCCGGTCTC
>JBFZBV010000377.1:0-5091 GCA_041308285.1 Planctomycetota bacterium
CTTCCGATCTCACGACCCTGCCCCTGCACGCGAGGTCCGAGTAGCCGAAGAGCACGATGCCGACGTCCGCTTCGCGCCCCCCTTCAAGGTAGACCGAAGGCGGCTGCCACGCCCTGAGCGCGTTCGTCCCTGCGTCGGACTTCTCCTCGAAGCTGAGCGCGAAGTAGCCGTCCGCGAGCCCCTGGATGCGGAAGCAACCGGAGGCGTCCGTCGAGGCTGATCCCGCCGGCGCGGATTCGGCGCCGGACACGCTCTCGACGCTCACGCCGAGCGACGGGACGGGCGTGCCGTCCGGCCTCTGGACCTTTCCCCTGACGGAGTTGGCCCCCGCGCAGAAAGCGGTCCCCGCAATCGGCAGGGCGAGGACGAGCGCCGCGCAGGCGGCACGGACGGCGGATTGGGTGAGACGCGGATGGAAGGACGAGTACATGGCACCTCCGGAAAATGATCATAGACGGCGCGGGATCGGGGCAGAAATGCGAACCTTTCCCGGCAGTCAAAAAGCAACAGGGAGAATCTACTTCCCTTCAGCTCGGGAATTCAAGTCAAATCCGGGGCTGAAATATTTTTTGACAGACCTCCGGCGCTGGCATAACATTCCGCCTCTGTCCGGAGTCCATCAGGTTGGCGGCCCTGCACGATGAAGAAGAAGCTCGTCATAGTGGAATCGCCCGCGAAGGCGAAGACGATTAACAAGATCCTCGGATCCGATTTCACGGTCAAGGCTTCCATGGGGCACGTCATGGACCTGCCCGAGACGTCGCTCGGCATAGACGTCGAGAACGGGTTCGCCCCCACCTACAAGGTGATTAAGGGCAGGAGCAGGACCGTCAAGGAGCTCAAGAAGATCTCGGATTCCGCCGAGGCCGTGTACCTCGCGACCGACCCTGACAGGGAGGGGGAGGCGATAGCTTGGCATCTCAAGGCCGCGCTCGGCGTGCCCGACGACGCGGCCTTCCGCGTGTCGTTCAACGAGATAACGCGCAAGGCCATCGAAGAGGCGTTCAAAAATCCCGGCCGGGTGGACATGGACAAGGTGAACGCCCAGCAGGCCAGGCGGGTCCTGGACAGGCTCGTGGGCTACAAGCTGTCGCCGCTGCTGTGGTCCAAGGTGACCAGGGGCCTATCGGCGGGCAGGGTGCAGTCGGTCGCCGTCAGGCTCATAGTCGAGCGCGAGAGGGAGATCGAGGGCTTCAAGGCCGAGGAATACTGGTCCATCCGCGGGTCGTTCAACAGGCGGGAGGGGAGCGGCTCCATAGAGGCGGACCTGAAGCAGGTCGACGGGGCCGAGGCGAAGATAGGCGACAAGACGTCCGCCGACTCGCTCCTGTCCGAGATTCGGGGGCTGGAATACGCCGTCTCGTCCGTCAGGCGCAAGGAGAAGATTGAGAAGCCCGGCCCGCCGTTCTCCACGAGCCTTCTGCAGCAGCAGGCGTCGATTAAGCTCAGGTTCAGCGCGAAGAAGACCATGTTCCTCGCCCAGCAGCTCTACGAGGGCGTCGAAATCGGATCGGCCGGGTCCGTGGGGCTCATCACGTACATGCGAACGGATTCGTTCCGCATGGCGGCCGAGGCGGTGGACGCGGTCAGGCAGTACATATCCTCGGCCTACGGCCCGGACTTCGTCTCGCGCACGCCGAGGACGTTCCAGTCCAGGAAAGGCGCGCAGGCCGCGCACGAGGCCATAAGACCGACGGACGTGACCAGGACCCCGGAATCGCTCGAGCCGTTCCTCAGCAAGGACCAGCTCAGGCTGTACGACCTCATCTGGAGGCGCTTCGTCGCCTGCCAGATGAGCCCCATCATCTACGACACCACGGCCATTGACATCTCCGGCGGCAGGTTCATGTTCCAGGTCTCGGGCAGGATCGTCAGGTTCCCGGGCTTCTCCCGCGTCTGGTCCACGATGTCCGACAAGCCGGAAGTGGACCTGCCGGACGTCAGGGAGGCGGAGAAGCTGGACCTCGCCTCCGCCGAAGGGGAACAGCACTTCACGAAGCCGCCGCCGAGGTTCACGGAGGCCACCCTGGTGAAGACCCTCGAGAAGCTGGGCATCGGCAGGCCCAGCACATACGCGCCAATCATCTCCACGATTCAGGACAGGGGCTACGTGGATCTGAAGCAGCGCAAGTTCCAGGCCACGGACATAGGCAAGGTGGTCACGGACCTCCTGGTCGGGCATTTCCCGGAAATCCTCGGCGTGGGGTTCACGTCCAGCATGGAGGAGAACCTCGACAGCATCGAGGAAGCGCGGGCCGACTGGGTCAAGGTCATCGAGGGATTCTACAAGATATTCAGCGCGGACCTCGAAAAAGCCGCGAAGAACATGAGGAACCTCAAGAAGGACCCCGAGAAGAGCGGCATCGCCTGCCCCGTCTGCGGCGGCGACATGGTCTACCGCTACAACCTCAACGGCCGGTTCCTGGGCTGCGCGAAGTTCCCGAAGTGCAAGACCACGATGTCCATCGACTCCGAGGGGAAGCCCAAGGTCGCCGAGCCCACGAAGCACGTCTGCGAGAAGTGCGGCAAGCCCATGGTCATGAGGGACGGCAGGCGCGGCAAGTTCCTCGGCTGCTCCGGCTTCCCCGCCTGCAAGAACACCTTGTCCGTGGACGCCGAGGGCAACCCGGTGAAGCCCGCCGTGGCGGACGAGAAGTGCGACAAGTGCGGCGCGCCCATGGTGGTCAAGCGCGGCAGGCGCGGGCCGTTCCTGTCCTGCTCAGCGTACCCGGACTGCAAGAACGCCAAGCCCGCCGGCCCCGGCCTCAAGGGCCCGGAGCCTGAAAAGACCGGAGAAGACTGCGAGAAGTGCGGCAAGCCAATGGTCGCAAGGACCGGCCGCCGAGGCCGCTTCGCCGCCTGCTCCGGATACCCCAAATGCAGGTTCACAAAGCCCCTCGCCTCCAAGCCCGATGAGAAGCCCGAAGCCGGACCCGCCGAACCGCCGGCGGAGACGGAATGAGGCCGCGGGATTCGGGCGAAGCACGCGGCATTCGCCTCCCACGGAGATATTCGAGACCTTCGCCCTCCCGATGTTCCCCCTCTCCTTCGGGGAGAGGCCGGGTGAGGGGTTTTCAATCGGCGAGCATCAACGACGTCACACGGTCTACGGTAAGCATCTGGGACATCCCACGTGTCCAGGGTTACAACCTTCTCTCCACGGTCGAGTCTACTTTTGCCCACGGTCCACGGTCTACTGTCCACTGCTCACTTCTCACTTCTCACTTCTTACTTCTTACTTCTCACTGTTCACTGCTCGTATAAACCGCGTCTCCACGCCCTGCGGCCCCTTCACCCTCCACCCTCCACCAGATAAAATGGCGCAGTCGAGACGCATTGCGGAGATTGGCGCGGAAGTGAAGAAGCAGACGCAGAATCCCGTGGTCCTGTACATGGACGATGCCCTGGCGGCCTTCGACAAGCCTTCGGGCCTCGCCACGTCGCCCGACAGGTGGGAGAAGGGCGCGCCGCACTTCATGGCCCTCGTGCGCAAGGCGATGCCCGGCGAATGGCGCAACGCGCACCGGCTTGACAGGGACACGAGCGGAATCCTGCTCTGCGCAAGGACGCTCGAAGCGTACAAGTCGCTCTCCGGGCAGTTCCTGAACAGGACCGTGGAAAAGACGTACCTGGCCCTGGTGCGCAGCGCGCCGCGGGAGGACCGGGGCGAAATAGACATGCCCCTGGCGCACTCCCCGTCCAGGCGGGGGCTCATGACGTGCACGCCCGGCGGCAAGGAAGCGAGGACCGCCTTCGAGGTCGTGGAAAGATGGGGCCCGTCCTGCGCGATGCTCAGGCTCCGGCCGGCCACGGGCAGGACGCACCAAGTCAGGGTGCATCTCGCGCACATCGGGTCCCCGGTCCTCGCTGATCCGCTGTACGGCGACGGCCGGCCCCTGCTCCTGTCGGAGATGAAGCCGGGATACAAGCCCGGCCGCGGGCCCGAGCTGCCTCTCATGGGCAGGGCGGCCCTTCACGCGGAGAGCATCGCCATCGCCCACCCCTCGACGGGTGTGAGGATGCTCCTCAGCGCGCCCATGGCAAGGGATTTCGAGATTGCAGTGAAGTACCTGGCCAGGTTCCCGGGCGGGCCCCGATTCAGGCGCGGATTCGGGAAGGCCCGGTGAGAGAACGGATTTCCCTCTGAGAGGATTCGGATGACCGACATCTGCGCGTTCCTGCAGGGGCTCGGGATTGCGTACACCCGCACCGAGCATCCTGCGGTATTCACCGTGGAAGAGGCGGACAGGCTCGTGCCCCCGCTCCCGGGCGCGAAGACCAAGAACCTCTTCCTGCGCGACGACAAGGCGAAGAACCACTTCCTCGTGGTCGTTCAGTCCGACCGGTCGGTGGACCTCAGGGCCCTGTCCGACGCGCTTGGGGTGAGGAAGCTCGGGTTCGGGTCGCCCGACAGGCTCAAGCGCCTGCTCGGAATCGATCCGGGGTCGGTGACCGTGCTCGCTGTGGTCAACGACGGCGCAGGGGCGGTGAAGGTCGTGGTGGACGCTGCCCTGTGGCGGGCGGAGGCGATTCAATGCCATCCCCTGGTGAACACCGCGACGCTCGTCATCCGGACTGACGGCATCCGGAAGTTCCTCGAAGCGACCCGGCATGATCCGATCGTAATGGACGTCCCGATCTCGCGGCCTTGAATGCGACATGCTGGTGCTTTCTTGCAGGGAGGACCCCCTTTGAAAAGTGGTTCCTCCCTGCACCCTCCTCCGGAAACTTTTTTTAATCTGCCTGGATTGCGCGCCGAGCGCGTCAGCGCCCCGAGGAATCACCTCGTCCGTTTCTTCGTGAACGGAGCAAGGTCCGCCTGAGCCTCCATGGCGCTTCAAGGCGAAGGTGGATGTCCTTCGTAGTGGATAAAAGATCTTCCCGGCGGCTCTCTGCGACCTCTGCGGCTCCGCGAGAGAAAAAAACATCCTGGAAAACGTTCCAAACACCCCTGACCTCTTACTGTTTATCCTGTAGTCGCATAAGAGAAAGGCTGATCTCTGAAACGCTCAGCGAGTATCCATACGGAGAAGCCAAAGAGAGCATATGTTGACAACGACGCCAACTTCACTGAACGTGAAGTATGGGGAA
>JBFZBV010000378.1:0-5619 GCA_041308285.1 Planctomycetota bacterium
CCGGTCACGTCTCGATGTCCCCGGGATGTATTTCGACGGCCACGGCCTGCATTATGAGCTTCACGTGAAGTATGAGCCTGTAGACGCCCCTGCGTTCCACGACGACGCCTTCCACCCCGGCCAGCGGGCCCTTGGTTATCCGGACCGTCTGGCCGACGGCGACGGAATACCGGTAAGGGTCGACCTTCATCTTGCGCTCGAGGACGGTCTTAATGTTGAAAATCTCCTGGTCGGGCACGTGCAGGACGGGTTCCAGGGGACTGCCCGCCCCGACGATTTTCACGACCCCGGGCATGCGCAGAATCTCGACTCTGCTGTCGTAGGCGCAATCGGCCTCGAAATCCCGCCTGAGGAAGACGTAGCCCGGGAAGAGCGGCACCTCCACTTCCCTCTTCCTTCCCTTCCACCTCCTCTGCTTCATCACCGTCGGCAGGTAATGCTGCAGTCCGTGCGCCGCGAGGAAGAAGGCCGTCTTCTTCTCGCACCTGCTCTTCACGTATATGGCGTGCCAGCGTTCCATCGGTCAGAGGATTTCAGGCTTCCGGGCCGTGAGAAGGCAGTACACGGCCAGGGGCAGGGAGATTGCGAAGACCAGGATGAGGCAGAGGCCGCACACGAGCTCGACGTGGCCGAAGTGGATGGCGTTGAAAATCCTGATTGGCATCGTCTGGCAGCCGGCCGGGTGCACCAGGAGGGCGGCGTCGAGCTCGCCCAGGGAGAGGATGAACACGAGGATCCATCCGGCCGCAATGCCCTTGGCCGACAGGCGCAGCGTGACGCCGGCCACGGTCCTCAGGGGGCCGACTCCGTGGGCCGCCGCCGCCTCCTCGAGCTCCGGATTCACGGCCTTCACCGCGGACGCGACGGGCTTCACGGCGAACGGCATGAACCTCACCAGGAACGTCCATATCAGTATCGCCTCCGAGGCGTAGACGGCGCCGAGCAGGCCGGGCCTGTTGAAGACCTCTATCATCCCGGCGCCGAGGACCGCGGCCGGCGTCGCGTACGGCAGCATGACCAGAATCTCTATCAGCGTGCCCCGGCCGCCCCTCGCCCTTGCCGAGAGCCAGCCGACCGCCGATCCCACAGCCACGGCAAGAGTCGCAGCCGCGGCGGAAATCCACAGGGAGTTCTTTATCTCCGGCCCCATCTCCACCAGCGCCAGGCGGAGGTTCTCGGGCGACTTCGTCATGTACGCGAGCATGCCGATTGGCACGCCGGCCGAGAGGACGATTACAATCAGCGAGACGGCCCATGCGGCCCAGCGCCACGGGCCGGCGTCGATGACGAGCCCCTTCCCGACCAGCTTCGCGGAAGCGGCCTCCCCCCGGCGGTTCTCCATCGCCCCCTGCAGTACCACCGCCCCGAGGGCCAGCAGCTGGAGCGGCACGCCGACCGCCATGGCCTGCGCGCCGGACATGTCGGTCTGGAACGCCACGAGGACCTGGCCCGAGAACACCTGGAACCTCATGAGGAACGGCACGGCGGAGGAAGAGAGCGTGAAGGAGAAGACGAACACCGCCGCGGAAAGCAGGTAGGGCTTGATGGATCTCAGCGACACGAAGAGGATGGTCCTCATGCGGCCCGACGAAAGCAGTGCGGCCTCCTCCGCGTCGGAGCTCATGTTCCTGAGCCCCGCCGAAACCATGAGCGTGAATATCGGGAAGAAGCTCAGGGACAGGACCAGCACGGAGCCGGGAAGGCCGTAGATTGAGTAGGGGAGCTCCTGCCATCCGAAGACGGACTGAAGCGCCTCGGAAAGCACCCCCTTGGCGCCGAGAAGGAGCGTCCAGGCAATCGCCGCTATGTACGGCGGCACGAGGAGCGGCACCACGTAGAGGACCGACAGGAGCCTCCTCCACGGCGTGTTTATCTTGGCCGTGGCCACGGCGAAGAAGGTGCCGATTACGCCGGACGCGAGCACGGTGAGCAGGGCCACCGCCAGGGTGTCGAGAAGCAGCTTGAGCCTCTTCGCGTCCGAGAACGTCTCGATGTACGCCGACGCGGAGGCCTTCTTCCGCGAGGAGTAGCGCAGCTTGAGACCCGGGGCCAGGCCCTTCTCCGCCACCTTGGAGTTGGGGACGACGACCCAGGCGAATTTTTCCACGTCAATCCCGATTCTCTCAGCGGAGGCCGACACCACGGTCCCCCTGCTCCACAGGGCCTGCCTCGCAACCGGCTCGTCGCGGTACACGGTCAGGGTCAGGTTCGGGTCCTCCTTGAAGTAGGACATGGCGGGCATGAAGTAGATCCTCTGGCCTTCCGCGAACGGGCCCTTGTCCCCGATTCTGTAGCGGGCGCTGATGATTTCCTCGACGTCTATCTTCAGCCTGCTTTCGCTGACCGTGTGGGGCGAGACATCGAGGACTACGCCCGCGGAATGCCCGTGGGCGGGCGGAGGTTCGCCGGCGAGGGAGATGTCGACCTCGTCGACGGTCACGGTCTTGGCCATCATCGCGGCCCAGGGAAGCAGGGCCATCGTTGCGAAGACCAGGAGCGATCCGTAGAGCAGGGCGCGCTTCATGGGTGCATATTCCGTAATCCGGGGGCAATATTCAACAACTCTATGCGGTGCCGGGTATTCCGGTACGGCGCGGTGCTGCGGCGCTTGCGCCGGGTCCCGGATTGATATAGCATGAAGCGTCGGAAAAGGAGGTGGGATATGTCCAAGATGTCAGGAAAAGCCGCGTTCGTCGGCCTCGCAGGTCTCCTGATTGCCGCCGCCGGCTGTTCGCCGGGCTACAATCTCGTTAGGCAGCCGCCCCCGCACATCAGGGGCCGCTCCACGGTGGTAGTCGAGAAAGTGACCTTCTCGCAGACCGCATGGGACTACGTGAACGCGTCGCTCTCGAAGAGGGGCGCCGGCGATCCCGAGAACGTGGAAGGGTGGCTGGCCATCGCCAGCACTCCCCTGAACAACATGCTCATGGGCTGGCTCCAGAGCTGCGGGTTCCAGGTCCAGCCCGACGGATCCGCGCCGGCCGACCCGCACGTCCGGGTCCAGATTGAAGTCGTGCAGTTCTTCTACGGATCGCGCGGTGGCGCAGCGCTCAGGGTCCTCTTCGGCAGCTACGCCCGGGGATCCTACCCGTGGATGCGCGCCAGGATTCTCATGTACGACGGCCCCGACCCCAATCCGATTGGCGAGGCGTGGGTGCACCTCGAATACCAGGGCGGCACCGAAGGCTTCCCCAAGCTGTGCGGGTGGATTGGCGAGAGGCTGGGCTACTTCGTCAGGGACTACCTGGTGATTGCGCGCTGAACGCCGGTGCCCGGCCTGCCTCGGGCCCTGCCGCCGGTTCGCATGGGCTGCGGCGGGGCCCGGCACGCGAAACCCCATGACGGACCTCGACTCCCCTGTGCAGTTCCTCAAGGGCGTAGGGCCCAAGCGGGCCGAGATGCTCGAGAGGCTCGGCATCGGGACGGTCCGCGACCTCCTCATGCATTTCCCCCGCCGCGTGGAGGACAGGAGGGATTCCCGCGCAATCGCCGACGCTCCGCCCGGATGCAGCGCCGTTGTCAGCGGCGTGGTGAGGAGCGTCCGCGTATTCGGGCCGAGGTGGAGACGCGGCTTCCGAATCGAAGTGGACGACGGCACCGCGGCCATCCAGGCCGTGTGGTTCCGCGCCGCCTGGATGAGGGAGAAGTTCAAGGCCGGCGTCCGGGTCGTGCTCAGCGGAAAGGTCGGGGAGTACAAGGGGGCGGCCTCCATGACGCACCCCGGTTTCGAGATAATCCCGGAGGGCATCGAGCGCGACGACGCGGGCCTCGGCGGAATCGTGCCCGTGCATCCCGCCACCGAGGGCCTGGCGCCCGGCGTCATCAGGAACCTCGTGCGCGCGGCGCTGGATGCTTACTCGGGCGCATTCACGGAGTGGCTCCCGGCCCGGACGGTCGAGCGCCGGAACCTCATGCCGCCCTCCGCGGCGGTGCGCGAGATGCATTTCCCTTCGTCCCCCGAAACGCGCCTCGAGGCGCTGAGGCGCTTCAAGTTCGAGGAGCTCTTCCTCTCCCAGACCCTCCTGGCCAGGCGCAAATCGAAGGCTGCGGCCAGGCGGAAGGCCGCGGCCATGCCCACGCCTCCGGGCCTCGACGAGAAAATCAGGAGCCGCATGCCCTTCGTCTTCACCAGGGCGCAGGACAGGGCCGTCCGCGAGATTGTCTCGGACATGGCTTCGGACCGGCCCATGAACCGCCTGCTCGAGGGCGACGTGGGGTCCGGAAAGACCGCCGTGGCCGCGTACGCCATGCTGGTCGCGGTCGGGAACGGCGCCCAGGCCGCGTTCATGGCGCCCACCGAGGTGCTCGCGCTCCAGCACCACATGACATTGAAATCCGTCCTCGACGGATCGGGCGTGAGGATGTCGCTCCTCGAAGGGGGAATGAAGGCCGCGGAGAGGTCCGCGCTGCTGCATGCCGCAAGGACGGGGACGGTCGACATAGTCGTCGGCACCCACGCGCTGATTCAGGAGGACGTCGAATTCGCGAGGCTCGGCCTCGCCGTAGTCGACGAGCAGCACAAGTTCGGCGTCGCCCAGAGGGCGTGCATCCTCGGCAAAGGCTCGAATCCCGACTTCCTCGTGATGACCGCCACGCCCATACCGAGGACCCTCGCCCTGGCGGTTTTCGGGGACCTGGACGTGTCGGTGATAGACGAGCTCCCGCCCGGGCGAGTCCCGCCCGTGACTGCGGTCGCGGCCGCAGCCGCCGCGCGCCGCAGCGCGCTCGATTTCGTGCGCGCGCGCCTCCGCGAGGGAAGGCAGGCCTATTTCGTGTTCCCGGCAATCGAGAAGGGCGAGGCCGGCGGCAGAGCCACGCTCGTCGACGGCCTGCGGCGCCTCGCCGGGACGTTCCCGGGAGTGCCGATGGCATCCATGCACGGCGGGCTCCCGCGGGAGGAGAAGGAGCGGGTCATGGAAGGCTTCCGAAGGGGGGAAATCGGAATCCTGGCGGCAACCACGGTCATAGAGGTCGGCGTCGACGTGCCGAACGCGACCGTGATGGTGATTGAGGACGCCGACCGTTTCGGGCTGGCGCAGCTGCACCAGCTGCGCGGCCGGATAGGACGGGGAACGGCGGAGTCCAGGTGCTTCCTCTTCGCAGGCGACTGCACGCCCGAGGCGCTCGGACGGCTCAGGATAATCGAGGGCACGGCCGACGGGTTCAGGATAGCCGAGGAGGACCTGAAGGTTCGCGGGCCGGGCGAATTCGCGGGCCTGAGACAGCACGGGCTCCCGGATTTCCGCGTCGCGGACCTTGCCGGGGATTTCGGCCTGCTCATGCAGGCGCGCGAGGACGCGTCCGATCTCGTATGCCGCGATCCCGGGCTCGCGGATCCCGACAGCGCCGGCGTCGCCGCGAGAATCGCCACGGTGGAGGAGGCTTCGCCGTCCGCGTCCGGGTTGGCCTGACGGATTCGCCGCCGATGGGGCAGGGCGCTGCGCCTCGAGCAGGGGTGAAGAGTCCTGATTCTTCGGGCGGCGGGCGACCTGATTTTCCATTGATGTACCATCGTTCACTTTCACCGTAGAACCTGCTGCCCCTCCTGCTCGTGCCTTCATGCCGCGTATTCGTTCCCGTCCACGTTTTCGTACACGTACACGACTTGCATGGAACGAG
>JBFZBV010000379.1:0-25908 GCA_041308285.1 Planctomycetota bacterium
AAGATCCGCATGTTCAACATCTCGAAGAAGGACCTCGGCAAGACCCTCAAGAAGTTCAAGGGCAGCTCGTGGGACCAGAGCCCCGTGTTCAAGAAGGTCTACGAGGACGAGTTCGGCACGCCGGGCGGGGAACCCTACGGGTGCCTCATCGGCGACTACTACTTCAACCACACGGCTCCGGACGTGGAAATCGTCAGCGGAATGGCCCAGGTGGCCGCCGCGGCCCACGCGCCGTTCATCACCGCGTCCGACCCGAGCCTGCTCAACATGGACTCCTGGAGGGAGCTGTCCAATCCGCGCGACCTCGCGAAAATCTTCACCACGGCCGAATACGCCCCCTGGAGGAGCTTCCGCGAATCCGACGACGCCAGATACATCGCGCTCACCATGCCCAGATTCCTCTCCAGGCTGCCCTACAGCGGGGCCAAGAACCCCGTCGAGGAGTTCAACTTCGAGGAGGACACCTCCGCCGATCATGGCGCCTCGTTCGTGTGGGCCAACTCGGCCTACGCGATGGGCACGAACATCACCCGCGCGTTCAAGACCTACGGCTGGTGCTCGACAATCCGCGGCGCGGAAAGCGGCGGCATGGTCGAAGGCCTGCCGGTCCACACGTTCCCGACGGACGACGGCGGCGTCGACATGACCTGCCCGACGGAAATCGCAATCACCGACCGCCGCGAGGCGGAACTGTCGGCCTGCGGGTTCATGCCGCTCTCGCACTGGAAGAACACGGACTACGCGGTCTTCGTCGGCGCTCAGAGCCTCCAGAAGCCGGCTGCCTACAACGACCCGGACGCCACGGCGAACGCCAACCTCGCCGCGAGGCTGCCCTACCTGTTCGCTACCACGCGCTTCGCGCACTACCTCAAGTGCATCGTCCGCGACAAGATAGGGTCGTTCAAGGAGAGGTCCGACATGGCGGCCTTCCTGAACAACTGGATTATGCAGTACGTCACCGCGGACCCGAAGGCGTCCGAGGAGACGAAAGCCCGCTTCCCGCTGGCGGCCGCCGAGGTCGTCGTGGAAGAGGTCGCCGGGAATCCCGGCTACTACACTTCGAAGTTCTACCTGAGGCCTCATTACCAGCTCGAGGGGCTCACCGTGTCCCTGAGGCTCGTCTCGAAACTGCCATCCGCCAAGAAGGGCGGGTAGTGTCCGTAGAAAAAATCAACGCCATTTTAGGAGATGTTTCAGATGGCTTACGATGCATTCCTCAAGATTGACGTGATACCCGGCGAGAGCACAGACGCCAAGCACAAGGAGTGGGTGGAGCTCATGTCCTGGAGCTTCGGCGTTTCCCAGCCCATCTCGGGCGAGAGGTCGATTGGCGGGCACGGCTCGGCCTCGAGGGCGAGCTTCCAGGATTTCAACATTGTGAAGAACGTGGACAAGGCCACGAACAAGCTAATCGAGGCCTGCTCAAAAGGCGAGCACATCAAGGAAATCACCCTCGAGCTGTGCAGGGCCACGGGCGACAAGACCAAGTACCTCGAGTACAAGCTCGGTGACGTCATTGTCACTTCGGATTCAGTGGGCGGCGGGGGCGGCGAATCGCTGCCGTCGGAGACCGTGTCGTTCAACTACGGGACAATCAAGTCGACGTATACGGTGCTGGATTCCACTTCCGGCAAGAGCAAGGGCAACGTGTCCTTCGGGTTCAGCGTTGTGGAGAACAAGCCCATCTAGGGCGGTTTTTTTTCGCGCGCGTGCCTGCGAAGCGGGGCGCGGGCGCGGTCAGGGACCAATCGGCGGCGCATGCGGGGATTCCATCCCCGCATGCGCTCCGTTTCTTACAACCCGCAGGAGCCCCCGCACATGGACGTCGATTTCAAGCAGCTCATCAAGGACGGCAAGCTCGAGGACTGCCGCAGACTCCTCTCCGCGGCGGTCAAGAGGAAGCCCGCCGACTCGAGCCTCAGGGTCTTCCTTTTCCAGCTGCTGGCGGTCATGGGCGACTTCGGCCGCGCAAGGACCCAGCTGGACACCGCGGCCGAAATGGACCGCAACTGCCTCCTGCTCAGGGCGATGTACACCCCCGCCCTGGAATGCGAGCCTTTCAGGGCGGACGTCTACAGGGGAGTCCGCACGCCGCTGATATTCGGCGAGCCGACCGAATGGATGGGCCTGTTCGTGCAGGCCAACCGGCTCGAGGGCGAAGGCAAGGCCGAAGCGGCCGCTGATCTCAGGGACCGGGCTTTCGAGGCGGCCCCCGCAGTCCCCGGCGCTCTCGACGGCGAGCCTTTCGGGTGGATTGCGGACGCGGACCCGCATTTCGGGCCCATGCTGGAGGCCGTGGTCGGCGGCAAGCACTACTGGATTCCCCTCCAGAGGATAAGCAAGATCGTCTTCGAACCGCCCACCGACCTGAGGGACCTGGTCTGGATGACCGCGCAGTTCGTCTGGGCGAACGGGGGCGAATCGTACGGGCTTGTCCCGGTCAGGTATCCGGGATCGGAGTCGCACGACGAGAGCGCGATCAGGCTCGCGAAGAAGACGGAATGGAAGGACGCGTCCGGACGGGCGCCGTGCGGGGTCGGGCAGAGGCTGTTCGCGACCGACAAGGGCGAGACCGGCATCCTCCAGATTCGGGCGATGACGCTCGAGCCGCCCGAAGAGGAATTGGAACAGGGCGCGGGGAAGCCCGCTGCCGAGGAGTAGGACATGGCGGAACTGCTCCCTGCCGAGCGGATTAGGCCCTGCCTGCTGGACAGACTCACGGACAACGCTCCGCAGAAGAAGAAGGAAGACCGCGAACAGAGGGTCATCTCGCTCCGGAAATACCGGGAGGCGGTCCTCAGGGACCTCTCCTGGCTCCTGAACACGCCGAACAAGGAGCTGTCCGGCGCATTCGACGGCTTCGAGGAGATTGAAAGGTCGGTGCTCAACTTCGGGATTCCGGACCTCTGCGGCTCCACTGTGTCGAGCGTCGACACGTCGGACCTCGCGAGGCGAATCGCCAGGGCGATAGAGTTCTTCGAGCCCCGGGTGATACAGTCGACCCTGAGGATATTGAACGCCCCCGCCGCCGAGGGGTCGAGCGCCAACACGATAGGATTCGAGATAAAGGGCGAGCTGTGGGCCCAGCCCTTCAACGAGGTCCTGCTGATAAAGACTTCCGTGGACCTCGAGACCGGGGAATTCGAGTTTAAGGAGAGCGAATAATCGACCGCGAGTTCCTCCACTACTACAACCGCGAACTGAAGCACATAAGGGAGATGTCGGGCGAGTTCGCGCGGGAGTTCCCGAAGGTGGCCGGGCGCCTGACGATGGACAGCATCGAGTGCGCCGATCCCTACATCGAGAGGCTCATCGAGAGCTTCGCGTACCTGAGCGCCAGGGTGCAGATGAAGCTGGAGGCGGAGTTCCCCCGCTTCACCCAGTCCCTTCTCGAGACCGTGCTGCCCCACTACCTGGCGCCCACGCCGTCGATGGCCGTGGTCCGGTTCGAGCCGGATTTCCGCCAGGACTCGCTGAACGAGGGCTTCGTGGTGCCCCGCGGCACGGTGCTCAGGAGCATTCCCGCGAAGGGCGACAGGACGCCCTGCAGGTACCTGACGTCCCACGAGATGCGCCTTCACCCGCTGGCAATCGCCGAGGCGGGTTACCACACGCGGGACATGGCCGCGCAGGACATACCGCAGGGCATGGACGCGCGGGCTGCCATACGCATAAGAATCAAGGCGCAGGGGGGCAGGTCGATATCGGATCTCAAGCTGGACTCGCTCGTCGTCCACCTGAGGGGGGTCGGCGAGACGAGCATGCGCATCTACGAGCAGGTTTTCTCGCGCTGCCTGGGCGTCGTGGCGCGGCCTTTCCCGGCCGCCCGCGAGCCGGCCGCCGCGCTGCCCCCGTCCTCAATCAGGCGCGTCGGCTACAGCCCCGAGGAGGCGATGCTGCCGTTCGGCGCCAGGTCGTTCCAGGGATACAGGCTCCTTGCCGAGTACTTCAACTTCCCCGACAGGTTCATGTTCATCGAGTTCACGGGCCTTTCCGGCGCCGCTGCGCGATGCGCCTCGGACGCCATGGATCTGCTCGTGCTGCTCGGCGCAGCCGACCTGTCCCTGGAAGGCAAGGTGTCGCAGTCCTGCTTCGAGCTCCACTGCACGCCGGCCGTCAACCTGTTCCCGATGCGGACCGACCGCATACACGTCACGGACGGCAGGAGCGAGCTCCACGTGATGCCCGACAGGACCAGGCCGCTCGATTTCGAGGTGTACTCCGTCGGGTCGGTCACCGGGTACGGGGCGGGCCAGTCGGCGATTCGCACCTTCAGGCCCTTCTTCGGGGTCAGGGACACGGACACGGCCAAGGAGTCCGGCGCGTACTTCGTCACGCACAGGGCCCCGCGGGTCCTTTCCGAGCGGCAGTACAGGAAGGGCAGCCGCCTATCCTACGCGGGGAGCGAGGTCTTCGTCTCCCTCGTGGACTCGGATTGCTCGCCCTACTCCGGCGAGCTGCAGCAGCTCGGGATTGAGGCCCTGTGCACCAACCGCGACCTCCCCCAGCGCATGCCGCTGAACCAGGGCAAGACGGACTTCGTCCTCGACTCCCCCGCGCCGGTCCAGGCCGTGCGGTGCGTCGGAGGGCCGACCGAGCCGAATCCGTCCCGCGCGCTGGGGTCCTTCGCCTGGAGGCTCGTGAGCCACCTCTCCCTCAACTACCTTTCGCTCGCGGACGAGGAGGGCAGCGGCGGCGCCGCGGCCGCGCTGAGGGAGATGCTCTCCCTCTACATCGACCCGGCAAGCGCGGGCATGCGCAAGCAGGTGGACGGGCTGGCCGGCGTGTCGACCCGCCCGATAGTCAGGCGGGTCCTGGGGGGCGGCGCAATCGCCTTCGCCAGGGGCCTGGAGGTCACTCTGAAGCTCGACGAATCCTGCTTCGAGGGCACCGGAGCGTTCCTGTTCGGCGCCGTGCTCGAGAGGTTCTTCGCCAGGCACGTGACCCTCAACTCCTTCACGGAAACCGTGGTCGAGACCCTCGACCGCGGGCAGATTATGAGATGGACGCCGAGAATCGGACAGCGGGAGATAATCTGAAGGCGGATCTCCGCGCCCGCGCCGGAGAATACGACTTCTTCCAGGCCGTGCGCAGGATTGACGCAGCCAGGGAAGATCCCTCGCCCTCGGCGAGAATCGGGTCCGCCGAGGATCCCTCCAAGGAGCCGGTCAGGTTCTGCCAGCAGCCGTCGCTCTGGTTCAGCGGACAGCCGGTCGAGAAGTTCGAGGACGGGGGGCCCGACAGCCGCGGGCGGCTGTTCGTCAATTTCATGGGCATGCTCGGGCCGAACGGCCCCATGCCTCTCCACGTGAGCGAGTTCGCCCACGACCGGGAGCACAACTACAAGGACTCGACCACCGCCAGGTTCTTCGACATGTTCAACCACAGGATGGTCGGCATGTTCTACCGGGCCTGGGCGGCGAACCAGATGGCCGTGAGCCGCGACAGGGGCGGCGACGATTCCTACACGAGGTTCGTGGGCAGCCTCATCGGCATGGGCATGGAGTCGTTCCAGGGGAGGGACGCGGTCCCCTTCGACGCGAAGCTGTTCTACGCGGGGAGGCTGTCCTCCTCCACGATGAACCCCGAGGGGCTGGAGGCGGTGCTCAGGGACTTCTTCGGCGTCCCCGTCAAGGTGGAGGAATTCGCCGGAAGGTGGATGGACCTGCCCGCGGAGTGCATGCTCAGGCTCGGGGAGAGCCCGGAGACGGGGACGCTCGGAAGGACCGCGGTGATGGGATCGAGGTTCTGGGACTGCACGCAGACGTTCAGGATACGCATCGGGCCCATGAGCCTGCGGGACTACGAGCGCCTTCTCCCGGGCGGCCTGAGCATTCGGCGCCTGGTCGACTGGGTGCGGCACTACACCACGGACTCCTTCTTCTGGGACATGAGGCTCGTTCTCCTCGAGAAGGAAGTGCCCAGGGTTGAGATGGGCAGGGTCGGCCGGCTGGGGTGGACTTCCTGGGTGCTCAGCAGGCCCGCCGGCCGGGACGCGGACGACCTCCGCATCGACCCCGGATCGCTGCATGGGGTGACATCGCCCCGCGAAGAGGACATGGCCAGGGAGCTCGTCTGGGCGGCGAGGCAGGCCGAATCCGCGGCCTACCCGCCCGAGGAGGCGGCCCCGGCGCCTGCGAAGGCGGCGCCCGCGCCTGAAGCGCCGGCTCCCGCCGCCGGGGCGCCCGCGCCGGAGCCCGGGCCCGGGGAAGGGGAGGAGGAGCCGGGCGGCGAGAGCGGCGGAATCAGGCTCGAGGAAATGGAGCCGGCGGAGGAGGGAATCATCGAGGCGGGGGAGGAGGATCTCCTCACCATCGACGTCGGAATCGCCCCGGCGGAGGAAGCCGGCGACGGCCTCTCTGATCCGAGCCTCGGTCCGGAGGAGGAGCTTCCGCAGGACCTCGAGCGGCTCGTGGACCGGACGCTCATGAAGCTCGACTGGATTGACCCGGGCCAGGCGAAGAAGGAGCCGGGGAAGGGGACGGATTCGGGGAGGGCCGGGCAGGCCGCTGGAGGGGTGTAAGGAGCGACGCGTGAAAGTCAGGGAGCTTGTCCAGAAGTTCGACGAGCTTTATGCGAGGTTCGAGGAGCTCAAGAAGGAGAGGGACGGCCTGCAGAAGGCGCTCGAGGACCTCGGGCGCAGGCTGGAGGAGGAGGCCAAGTCCCGGGCCAGGGCGGAGGAGAACGCACTGGTCCTGTCCGGGAGGCTGATCGACGCGGAGAATAAGGCGGCCGAGAGGGAGGCCGCCCTCGCCGAATCCGCGAAGGTCGAGAAGGATCTCCGGGGCCAGAATAAGATTCTCGAGAAGCACAAGGCAGGCCTCCAGGAGAAATGCATCGAGCTCGAGAAGTCCAGGAAATCCCTCCTGGGGTCCGGGGCGGACGGCAGCATCCGCGCGTGACGGTCCCCCCGGGGACGCGTGCGGGGCGGGTCTTTATTAGAGGTTTCCTCAAAATGGTGGAAATCAGCCGCAACAGGCTTTTCGGCAAGCTCGACACCCTGGCGTACAAGAGCGTGGAGAGCGCCACGGTGTTCTGCAAGCTCCGCGGCAATCCCTACGTGGAGATGGTGCACTGGATTCACCAGATTTTCCAGCTGCAGGACAGCGACCTGCACAGGATTGTGAGGTATTTCGGGCTGGACGCGTCGCGGCTCGCCGGGGACATCACGGCGCTGCTCGAGACCCTTCCGCGCGGCGCGACCTCGATTTCCGATTTCTCGCCCCACCTCGAGGAGGCCGTGCAGCAGGGGTGGCTGTACTCGACGCTCATGTTCAACGCCTCCTCGGTCCGGACGGGGCACCTCATGATCGCGATGCTCACGACCCAGAGGCTCAGGAACCTTCTCTACTCGCTTTCCAGGCAGTTCGAGGCGGTGAAGCCCGAGGCGCTGGCCGAGAACTTCCACGCGATCGTCGGCGGGTCGCCGGAGGACGAGGGCGGGGCGGCCGACGGCAGCGTGGTGGGCGGGAGCGCCGTGCCGGGCGAGGCTAGCGGGGCCATGTCGCCCGCCGAGATGGGCAAGCAGGAGGCGCTGAGGCGTTTCGCCACGGATCTGACGGCCCAGGCGCGCAGCGGGAAGATGGACCCGATTTCGGGGCGGGACAACGAGATACGCCAGATAATCGACATCCTCATGAGGAGGAGGCAGAACAACCCGATTCTCACGGGCGAGGCCGGCGTCGGCAAGACGGCGGTCGTGGAGGGATTCGCGCAGCGCATAGTCCGAGGCGACGTCCCTCCCGCGCTGCGCAACGTGAGGCTTCTCACGCTCGACATCGGCCTCCTCCAGGCCGGGGCCAGCATGAAGGGGGAGTTCGAGGAGAGGCTGAAGCAGGTCATAGAGGAGGTCCAGGCCTCGGACGTGCCGATAATACTGTTCATCGACGAGGCCCACACGCTCATCGGCGCGGGCGGGGCGGCCGGGTCCGGGGACGCGGCCAACCTGCTCAAGCCCGCCCTCGCGCGCGGGACCCTGCGCACGATTGCGGCCACCACATGGTCCGAATACAAGAAATACATCGAGAAGGACCCCGCGCTCACCCGCCGGTTCCAGGTGATTCAGGTCGACGAGCCGGACATAGACAAGGGCGTCATGATGATGAGGAGCGTTGCCTCTCAGCTCGAGAAGCACCACGGAGTGATGATCCTGGACGAGGCGCTCGAGGCCGCGGTCTCGCTCTCCGCGCGCTACATCCCGGCCCGCCAGCTGCCCGACAAGGCCGTGAGCCTGCTCGACACCTCCTGCGCGAGGGTGGCGGTGAGCCAGAGCGGGACGCCGGCCCTGCTGGAGGACGCGTCGAGAAGGCTCGATGCGCTCGTCTCGGAACTCGGCATCGTGGAACGCGAGGAGTCCGTCGGCGTGCGGCACGGCGAGCGCTCGGCCGAGCTCAGGGCGAAAATCGAGCGGGGGAAGAAGGACGTCGAGGACCTCTCCAGCCGCACGGCCGAGGAGAAGGCGGTGGTGGTGGGGATACTCGACCTCCGCAGGCGGCTCCGCGAGGCGGCTGAGGGCGCCGGCAAGGAGGCTGCGAAGGAGGCGGCGGCCGCCCCTGCGGCCGCGCCGGCTGGGAAGAAGAAGGGCGCCAAGGCCGCCGCCAAGGCCCCGGCCGCGGCCGGGACCGGGACGGGCGGGAAGGAGAGGGCGGCCATGCTCGAGGAGCTCTCAGGCCTCACCGCCAAACTCTCGGCGCTCCAGGGGGACAGGCCCATGATCCTGCCGAGCGTGGACGCCCAGGCGGTCGCGTCCGTCGTGGCGGACTGGACGGGCATACCCGTGGGAAGGATGGTGAAGAACGAGCTCAGGTCCGTGCTCTCGCTCGCCGACACCCTGGGCGAGCGCGTCATCGGGCAGCGGCACGCGCTGGAGACCATATCGAAGCGGCTTCAGACCTCGCGCGCGGGGCTCGATGATCCCGGCAAGCCGGTCGGCGTGTTCCTGCTGGTGGGGCCGAGCGGCGTGGGCAAGACCGAGACGGCCCTGGCGCTGGGCGAGGTGATGTACGGCGGGGAGCAGAACGTCATCACAATCAACATGAGCGAGTTCCAGGAGGCCCATACGGTGTCCACGCTCAAGGGAGCCCCGCCGGGGTACGTGGGGTACGGCGAAGGAGGGGTGCTGACCGAGGCCGTCAGGCGGAAGCCGTACAGCGTCGTACTCCTCGACGAGGTCGAGAAGGCGCACCGCGACGTGCACGAGATTTTCTTCCAGGTCTTCGACAAGGGCTGGATGGAGGACGGCGAGGGCAGGCTCATAGACTTCAAGAACACGGTGATTATCCTCACGAGCAACGCCGGAACCGAGCTCATCAACAAGATGTGCAAGGACCCGGATCTCATGCCGGACCCGGAGGGGCTCACGTCCGCCCTGCACGAGCCGCTCATCAAGGTCTTCCCGGCGGCCCTCCTGGGCAGGCTCGTGGTTGTGCCGTTCTACCCGATAAACGACAGGATGATAGAGGCCATAACCAGGCTCAAGATAGGGCGGATTGCGAAGCGGATGAGGGAGATGCGCAAGATGGTCCTCGTCTGCGGCGACGACGTCGTCGCCCTGATTGTGCGGCGGTGCACTGAAGTGGACATCGGAGCGAGGACGGTCGACGCCATACTGTCGAACACGATGCTGCCGGAAATCAGCCGGGAGTACCTGTCCAGGACCCTCGAAGGGGGCGAGATATCCAAGGTCACGGTTTCGGTGGACAAGGAGTCGTTCCGCTACGACTTCGCGTGAAAGGCCGGCGGCGGCGCGCGGCTTCCCGCGCATCGGGAATCCGGGATCAGGGAGGAAGCGGCATTCGCGCGCGCAGCGCGCACGACGGGAGTGGAAGATGGACTTGAAACAGCAGAACCGCACCCTCGCGATTGACTGCAGCGCGCTCCCGGCCGGAGAGGTGATGGTGCGCAGGGTCGACCTGCGCGAGGAGCTCTCCAGGCCGTTCCGCTGCGAGGTCGAGATTCTGGCCGCCGACGGCAAGCTCGATTTCAATTCGGTGGTCGGGCAGAACGCGACCGTCTCGGTCCTGCTGCACGGCGATACCCTGGCGGCCGCAGGCAAGGACGACGTGAGGCACATCAACGGCACGATCTTCGAGTTCGAGCAGCGCGGGGCCGCCGGAGAGCTGTTCGAATACCGCGCCTCAATCGTCCCGGACTTGTGGATGCTCGCGCAGACGAGGTCCTGCAGGATTTTCAAGGACATGAGCGTCCCCGACATCGTGCTCCAGGTGCTCAAGGAAGCCGGGTACACGGACGTGGACAACAAGGTCACCGGGGACTACAAGCCGCGGTGGTTCTGCGTCCAGTACAGGGAATCGACCTTCGACTTCGTCTCCAGGATTATGGAGGAGGAGGGAATCTACTATTTCTTCGAGCACGAGAAGGGGAAGCACAAGATGATTCTCTGCGACGACTCTTCGGCCCACGCCCCGGCCGGCGGTCTCGCCGAGGTGCCCTACGGCCTGCAGGGGGCGGAGTCCGTCGCAGGATGGAGGGCCCGGCAGAAGGCGGTGCCCACGGACCTGAAGATGAGGGACTACGACTGGAAGCAGGCCGTCAACATGAGCAGGATTGACGCCGAGGTTTCCGGCGAATTCCCGCAGAGCGTCGGCCTGCTCGCCGTCTACGACTTCCCCGGCTCCTTCACGGCCGACACCTATCCCGCGGCGGAGGGCGCCGCCGCCGACGCGGGATCAGCCCTGGCGAAGAACCGGATGAAGGAGCTCCAGGCAGGCGTGTGGGAGGCGGAGGGCAGGAGCGCAAATCTCATCGGTCTCCGGGCCGGCTGCACCTTCAAGCTCACGGGGCACCCGAGGCAGGACTTCGAGTGCGACTACCTCGTGACCCGGCTCGAGATATCGTCCACCGCGCGCATCCACAGGTCCACATCCATTCCCGACTCGGAAGCTTCGATGTACTGCCGGTTCACGGCCCACGCCCTGTCCGCGGCAGGGAAGGCGTGGGCGTTCAGGCCGAGGCGGATTACGCCGAAACCCCTGATTCCCGGCCTCCAGACCGCCACCGTGATGGGCTCGAGCGGGAAGGAGGAGGTGTGGACCGACAAGTGGGGGAGGATTCAGATTCGGTTCCACTGGGACACGGAGGACGCCAAGGACTCCACGTGCTGGGTCCGCGTGGCCCAGATGTGGGCCGGGGCGGGTTTCGGGTCCTTGTTCATCCCGAGGGTCGACCAGGAGGTCGTGGTGGCGTTCCTCGAGGGGGACCCGGACAAGCCGATTGTCGTCGGGAGCCTGTACAACGAGTCCAATCAGCCGCCCCACAAGCTGCCGGACAATGCGTCGCGGTCGACAATCAGGACCAACTCCACGCCCTCGAACAATTCGAACGCCAAGTTCAACGAAATCAGGTTCGAGGACAAGGCGGACAAGGAGGAAATCTACGTCCACGCCCAGAAGGACGTGAAGGTCGAGATTCTCAACGACCGAAACACCTCAATCAAGCACGACGAAATCTTCACAGTGGAGAACGACCGGACCGGGACAGTGAAGAAGAACGAGACGCTCACCGTGGAGGCGAACCGCACGAGGACCGTGAAGAAGGACGAGAGCGTCACGATTGAGGGGAACGGGACCAGGGCGGTGAAGAAGGACGACAAGAACGACGTGACCGGGGAGTTCAAGGAATCCGTCGGAAAGGACTACAAGCTCGACGTGGGGGCGGAACTGACCGTGGAGGCCAAGAACAAGATAACGCTCAAGGTCGGAGGGTCCCAACTCGTCATGGAGCCCTCCAAAATCGTAATCAAGACCGGGGGCAGCACGATTACCATGGCCGCCGCGGAAGTGAAGGTGGAGAGCACGAACATCACCGTGAAGGCCCAGGCCAACGCCAACGTGGAGGGGGGCGCAGCCGCCAAGGTCAAGGGGGGCGCTACCGCTTCGCTCGAGGGCGCCATGGCGGACGTCAAGGGCACGGGCAAGGCCTCGGTGAAGGGCGCAGTCACGATGCTCGGATAGGCCCGGTTCCCGGAGAGCGGGGAGGATGGACATGGACAGGGAGAACGGCACCTGCTTGGACGGCGAGGAGTACGCCTCGGGCGTGTGCGAGAAATTCAAGCCTTCGGACGCGGCCAGGGCGCTCCTCAAGGACCAGATGTCCGCTTCGGCCTTCCTGAACGCGCTCAGGGACGCCGGCCTGTGGGGCGACGCAATCGCCTTCCTCGCCCACGGACTCGGGAGGCGCCAGGCGGTCTGGTGGGCGTCCCAGTGCGTGAGGGCCTCGCTCGGCCCGACGCTCGACGAGCGCAACGAGGCGGCGGTCTCCGCCGCGGAACGCTGGGCCGTGGAACCCACGGAGGAATGCCGCAGGGCGGCCGAGAAGATCGCGGAAGAGCTCAAGTACGAGACGCCCGCGGCAATCGCCGCGATAGCGGCCTTCTTCTCGAGCGGCAGCGTCTCGCTGCCCGACGCGCCGCTGGTCCCGCCGCCGCCGCACCTGACGGGCGACATGGCGAAGACGGCCGTGCTCACGGCGGCGGCCCTGTCCGCGGACAATGTCGCGGCCTCGAAGAAGTCCGTGGACCTCGGGATGGGGCTCGAGAAGTCGGCGGAGCGCTGGGCCGAGGTGGCGCAGGCCGTGGCGGACGAGCACGCGGGCAAAGGCCGCGACGACGAGTCCCGCAGGCTCAAGGAGGCGGCCCTGGAGGAGGCGGGCAAATCCCCGGCCGAGACGAAGGACAAGCGCATGGCCGAAGAGATTGAACGGGCCCTCGGGCCGAAGAAGGCCGCGGAAGAGGAGCAGAAGAAGCGCATCGAGGAGCTCAGGAAGAGGCACGAGGAGGCGGAAGCCGGGGCCGGGAAGCATTCGGCCTGACGGCCGGGCCGGAGCGGCGCGCCGCCCGGAATCGTGGAGAGGTGAACGATGGGTCAGCCGGTGGCAAGGGCCAGCGACATGCACGTGTGCCCCATGGTCACCGTCCTGGTGCCGCACGTGGGCGGGCCGATACTCCCTCCCGGCTGCCCGACCGTGCTCGTGGCCTGCCTGCCTGTCGCGGTCGTGGGGGGCATGGTGACATGCGTGGGCCCGCCCGACGCCCTCGTCATGGGGTCGGCCACCGTCCTCGCCGGGAACATGCCCATCGTACGCATGGGGGATTCCACCGCCCACGGGGGCACCGTCATCCTCGGCGCGCCCACGGTGCTTGGGGCCTGAGCGCCGGGATCCCCGAATCGCTGCCCCGCCGCCGCGGCCGGGCCTTTCCGTCACTTCCCGTCCTCTTCGAGGTTCCTCGGAATCCAGATGGTGAAAGTGGTGCCCGTCCCCGGCTTGGTGTCGACCCTGAGGCTGCCGCCGTGCGCGTCCACGGAGCGCTGGGCGAGCGAGAGGCCGATGCCGGTGCCCTTGGGCTTGGTCGAGAAGAAGGGCGTGAATATCATGGGCAGGGTTTCCTTGTCGATTCCCGGCCCCGTGTCCATGAAGGCGACGGAGACGCCGGCGGCCCTGGCGCCCGAATGGGCGTCGGAGCCCCTCGCGAGCACGGATTCCTGGGGGTGCGCCTTGATGAGCAGGCTGCCCTTGCCGTTCATCGCCTGAATCGCGTTGAGCCCGAGGTTGAAGAACACCTGGCGCATCTGTTCCAGGTCCACCCTCGCCTGGATGTCGCCCGCCGTCTCGACCCGTATTTTCGACTCGCCCTTCTCGGGCCTCTTCGAAAGCAGGGTCACGACCTCGTCTATCACCTCGGACAGGTTCACCAACCTCGTGTTCAGCGCGCGCTTCGTGGTCAGTTCGAGGAATTCGGTGATTATGTTGTTGAGCCTGTCGGACTCCTTCAGGATTATGCCCATCAGCTTCCGGTCCGCCTCGGACACGAGCGCGCCCGTGGTCAGCTCCTGTATCGACCCCCGGATGGACGCCAGGGGGTTCCGTATCTCGTGGGCGATTCCCGCGGCCATCTCCCTGATTCCCTTCAGCCTGTCCGCCGCGTTCCTGACGTCCTCGATTTCCTTCTCGAGCGTCAGGTCCTTGAGAATCGCCACCGTCCCCCGGAACCTGCCCTTCTCGTCCTTTATCGGCCACGTGGAGATGCTGGCGGCCACCGGCTTGCGGTTCTCCCTCTTGATGACGGTCTCGAACCTCGCCTCGGTGCCGCGCCGCAGGTTCTCCGCGAGCTTCGCCAGGGAATCGCCGGCGAGCACCGCGCCCAGCCCGAGCCCCGCCGCGCTGCCCTTCACCCTGATGTCGAGTATCGCCCTGGCCGATTTGTTGAGAAGGGCTATCCTGCCCGCCTTGTCGACGGTGATGATTCCCTCGCCCATGCTCTCGATGATTTCCTCTATCACGATGCGCTCCGGATCGACCCTCCGGAGGAGCCTCAGGCCCAGCAGGAATACGGCAAGGAAGGCCAGGGCCCTGATGAACAGGTTGCCGAGGAGCCTCGGCAAATCCCCGTGGTCCTTCACGAACGTCTCGCTCAGTTCGCGGGGTATGAAGGGCAGGACGGCGTCCTCCGCGGAGTAGTGGAAGGCGAGGTTCACGGCGAAGAGCCCTGCGGCGGCCATCACGGGGAAGGCGCAGGAGGCGAGCTTCGGGAGGAGCCAGCATGCGGCGATTATCGGCCCGAAGTAGAGCAGGGTGAACGGGCTCTGGATTCCGCCCGTGAGGTATACGATGGCGGTAATAAGGAGCTCGTCGAACGTCAGCTGGACGCCGATTTGCAGCGTCCGGAACCCCAGGGCCTTCGCGGCGGGGACGTAGAGGAGGTCGAGGACGCAGGCCAGGAGCAGGAGGATGTAGGAGTTGCGGAAGCCGGCCGATGAGAAGATGTCGCCGCCTTCGAAGAACGCGAGGGCTGCGGCGCAGGCGAGGGCGACGACGAACCTCACTATGAAGACGACCCTCGCCTTGCGCCAGAGGCTTTCATCCTGTCTGTCGGCGGCCTGCTCCAACTGTTTTCGTCGTCCCGCCTTGCTAGCCCATTCCGGAAGAAAGCTGGCTCTGGAGTTTGAGGATGGGCATGAATATCGCGAGCACGATTGAGCCGACCAGCACGCCCATGACCCCCAGCATGATGGGCTCGATGAGGGACGTCAGGCTCTCTATGGTCGCCTTCACCTGCTGGTCGTAGAACTCGGATATCTTCTCGAGCAGGCTCTCCAGCGCGCCGGACTTCTCGCCGATGCTAATCATCCTGGTGACCATCGGCGGGAACATCTTGCTGGCGGCCAGCGGGTCGCCGAGGGACTCGCCCTGCCTGACGGCTTCGCGCGCGTTGTCCACGGCGTCCGAAAGAAGCCTGTTGCCGGCTGTCGCCGCGACAATCTCGAGAGCGCCCAGTATCGGCACGCCGCTCTTTATGAGCGTGGAGAACGTCCTCGCGAACCTCGAAATGGCGACCTTCCTGAACAGGCTCCCGAAGATGGGCAGCTGGAGCTTGAACCAGTCTATCTGCCACTCGCCCCTGTCCGTCTTCTTGTAGAAGACGAACGCCACGATGAACACGATGACCCCCAGGGCGATGAAGAGGATGTTGCCGCTGAGGAATTTCGAGGTGCCGAGGAGGAATTTCGTCAGGCCCGGCAGCTCGAGGTTTTCGAACGATTGGAAGATTTCCTCGAACTTCGGGACGATGTAGATTAGCAGGAAGCCGGTGATGCCCAGCACCATGCACAGGGAGACCACCGGGTAGGTCATGGCGCCGATGATTTCCCTCCTCAGGGCGGCGGACGCCTCCATGTATCCCGCGAGCCTGTTGAGAATCTCGTCCAGCTGGCCCGAAGCCTCGCCAGCCTTGACCATGTTGATGTAGATGCGCTTGAATATCCTCGGGTGCTGGCTCAGGGCCGTGGAGAAGTCGGTGCCGCTCCGCACGTCGTCGACAATCGTCGACAGCACGTACTGGAAGCCCTTGTCGTCGACCTGCTCGGACAGGATGTCCAGGGCTTCGAGGAGGGGGATGCCGGCGTTAATCATGGTCGACAGCTGCCGCGTGAACACGACCAGGTCGTCGCCCTTCACCCTCGGCCTCGGCGCCCTGCCTCTCCCGAACGAGAAGAAGCCCTTGCCCTTGCCTTCGGCCTCCTGCTTCACGGACAGGACCACCAGATTCTGTTTGCGGAGTTCGCCGACCGCGTCGTTCTCGTCCTGCGCGATGACCGTGCCCGCGAGCTTCTTCCCTTCCGCGTTCTTGGCCGAATATCTGAATTTCGGCATCTCCACCCCCAAAATCAAAATCGTATGGCCGCGGCGCCTCGCGCGCGTCCAGGGTCCGCCGGCGGGCCGCCTACGGCCCCGGGCCCCCGGCCGGCTAGTCGGCCATTGTACATCTTTCGAGCTCCTCAAGCGATACTTCGCCCCTCATGCACTTGAGGATGCCCGACCGCCTGAGGGTGACCATGTTCTCGTTCTGGACGGCGAAGTTCTTTATGTCCAGGGAGCTCTTGCCCTGGATTATCATCCTCTTGACGGATTCGGTGATTTTCAGCGTTTCGACTATGGCCGTGCGCCCCTTGTAGCCCTTCCTGCACCGGGGGCACCCGACGGCCTTGAATATGTGGGCGTCGGCCATGTCTTCCGCCCTGAACTGCAGGCCCAGGAGCTCTTCGGGCGTGGTTTCCGCCGGGACCTTGCACTCGGCGCAGAGCTTCCTCGCGAGCCTCTGGGCGGTCGTGAGCAGGCCCGTCGCGGCCACGAGGAAAGGCTCCACGCCCATGTCGACGAGGCGCGTGATGGCCTGCGGAGCGTCGTTCGTGTGCAGTGTCGAGAGCACGAGGTGGCCCGTGAGGGCGGCCTTGACCGCGATTTCGGACGTTTCAAGGTCGCGGAGCTCTCCTATCATTATCGTGTCCGGGTCCTGGCGGAGGATGGACCTCAGCGCGGCGGCGAACGTGAGCCCCCTCTTGACGTTCACGGGGACCTGGTTCACGCCCTCGAGCTGGTACTCCACCGGGTCTTCGACGGTCAGGACGTTGTCCTCGACGTCCATCATCTCCTTGAGCGCCGAATAGAGCGTCGTGGACTTGCCGCTGCCCGTGGGGCCGGTCACGAGAACCATCCCGTAAGGCTGCTTTATGGCCCAGCGGAAGTCCTCGAGGCACTTCGGCTCGAATCCGAGCGCCTCGAGGTGGACCGTGAGGCTCGAGCTGTCGAGGATACGGAGCACGCACTTCTCCCCGTGTATGAGCGGCAGCATCGAGACGCGGAAGTCGATGTGGCGCCCGTCCACCTGCATCTTAATCTTGCCGTCCTGGGGCTTGCGCTTCTCCGCGATGTCCATCTGCGACATGACCTTGAGCCTGGAAACGACCGCGGCGTGCATCTTCTTCGGCGGCGCCTGCGCCTCGTGGAGCACGCCGTCCGTCCTGTAGCGGATTCGGATCCTCTTCTCCATGGGCTCTATGTGGATGTCCGAAGCCTTCGCGCGGATGGCTTCCATGATGATGAGGTTCACGATTTTGATGACCGGCGATTCCTCGTTGCCGTCCTGAATCTGGGAAAGGAGATCCGGGTCGATTTCATCGTCCTCCTCGTCGTCCTTGATGACCATCTCCCCTTCCGTGGACTTCTTGAGGAGGTCCTCCATCGCCTTGGCGCTCTTGTTGTACAGCCTGTCGATTGCGGAGTGGATTTTGCGCTCGCTGCTGATGACCGGCCGTATGTCCGATCCGCCGGCCACAATCTTGAGGTCGTCGATTTTCACGAAGTCGAACGGGTCCGCCACGGCCACGGTGAGGATGTTGTCGAGCTTGGAGACGGGGCAGACCTCGTGCTTGAGGGACACTTCCTTGTCGAAAATCTCCGTGAGCGACTCGTCGAAGGTCACCGAGTCGAGGTCTATCGGGGGGCTTCCCACTTCCTTGGAGATGACGCCAATCATGGCCTTTTCGTCGACGTACTGCTTCTCGACGACGAAGGTGCCCAGGGGCTTGTCCTCCTTCTCGGCCTCCAGGGCGGCGGCCTCGGCGTCCTCGTTGGACATCAGCCCCCAGTGCACAAGAATCCGAACGAGCCTCTTGTCCAGCTTGCTGTTCCTGGGCACGGAGCCCTCCCGGGATTACTGGTATCTTGCGAAAGTGCGCTTGAGGTCTTCCGGATCGGAGGTGCGCGACATCGCCTCGTCGTACGAGACCAGACCGGCCCTGTAAAGGTCGAACAGGGACTGGTTCATCGTCCTCATGCCCAGCTTTCCGCCCGTCTGGATAATCGAGTAAATCTGGTGGGCCTTGTCCTCCCTGATGAGGCTCCTCACGGCGGAGTTCGCAATCATGATTTCGGGGCACATAATCCGGCCGCGGCCGTTGGCCCTCGGAATCAGCTGCTGGCAGAAGACCGCCTGGAGCGTGAAGGACAGCTGCGTGCGAATCTGCTGCTGCTGGTATGCCGGGAAGACGTCCACGATTCGGTTCATGGTCTGGACCGTGTCGGAAGTGTGGAGCGTGGCGAACGTGAGGTGGCCCGTCTCGGCCAGGGTCAGGGCGGTCTCGATTGTGGTCACGTCCCTCATTTCGCCGATTAGAATCACGTCGGGGTCCTGCCTCAGGACGTGCACGAGCGCGTCCTGGAAGCTGTGGGTGTCCGCGCCGACCTCCCTCTGGTTCACGAGGCAGTTCTTGTTGCGGTGGACGAACTCAATCGGGTCCTCGATTGTCACGATGTGGTCCGTCCTCACGGTGTTTATGTAGTCGATCATGCTGGCCAGCGTCGTCGACTTCCCCGAGCCCGTGGCGCCCGTGATGAGCACCAGCCCCTTGGGAAGGGAGCACAGGTTCTCGCACACGTCGTTGGGCAGCCCGAGCTCCTTCATGCTCTTTATGTCGTAGGGGATGATTCGGAACGCCCCGCCGATTGCCCCGCGCTGCTGGAACACGTTCGTCCTGAACCTGCCCAGCCCCTCGATTCCGAACGACATGTCCAGCTCGAGGTCCTTCTCGAACCTCGCAATCTGGTTGGAGTCGAGTATGCTGTACACGAGCTTCTGGGACATCTCCGGCGTGAGCACGTCGTGTTCGGTGTTCACGAGCCGGCCGTCTATCCTGATCTTCGGCGGAGAGCCGGCCGTGATGTGCAGGTCCGATCCGTTGCGCTGGACGAGTATCTGGAGCAGTTCCTCGAGGGTGACCATCTGAGCCTCCCGAATCTTCAACCTGGCGGTGATCCGCGCTCCGGCGCGGCAGCCCGGTATTAATCGCTCTCTTCCTTCATTTCCTTGGCGCTCTTCGCGATGATGTCAGAGGCGAGGTGCGACGGCACTATGTCGTAGTGCGAGAACTTCATCGTGAAGAACCCCTCGCCGCCGGTCATCGAGCGCAGGTCCGTCGAATAGTTCATGATTTCGGCTTGCGGGACCTTGGCGGAAATGATTTGCCACTGCCCTTCCGAGCTCATCCCCTGTATCCTGCCCCGCCTGGTGTTCAAGTCCCCGGTCACCTCGCCCATCAGGGCCGACGAGACGGATACCTCGACGTCCATGATGGGTTCCAGCAGGACCGGCTTGGCGTCCTTCACGGCGAGCTTGAAGGCCTCCCTGCCGGCGATTTGAAAAGCTATATCCTTCGAATCCACCGGATGTTCCTTCCCATCGTAAACGATGGCCTTCACACCGTCAATAGGATAGCCCGCTATGGCCCCCGTCTTGAGCACGCCCTTGATGCCCTTTTCGATGGACGGGATGAAGGAGTTGGAGATGGCGCCCCCGAACACCTCCGAGGCGAAATCGAACCCCTCGAAACGGCCGTCTTCGGTCCTCAGCGGCTCGACCTTGAGCCAGACCTCCGCGAACTGGCCCGCTCCCCCGGTCTGCTTCTTGTGCCTGTACTTGGAGGCCGCCTTGTTCGTGATTGTCTCCCGGTACGGTATCCTGGGCTGCGAGGTCGACACCTCGACCCCGAATCTCGCCTTGAGAGCCTTGAACTTGATGTCGAGGTGGAGCTGGCTCATGCCCGCCGCAACGGATTCGGCAGTCTCCATGTTGCGGTTCACCTTGAACGTCGGGTCCTCCTCGCTGAGCTTCGCGAGCGACTGCGATATGCGCTGCTCGTCCTGCCTGCTCTTGGGCACGACCGCGACGAAGACCATCGGCGCGGGGAAGACCAGGTTCTCCAGCCGCACGGTCTTCGCGGGCGTGCAGAGCGTCTCGGAAATGCCCAGGTCCTCGACCTTGGATACCGAATACAGGTTGCCCGCCGTCACTTCCGTGACCGGCTTCTGGTCCTTGCCCTGGATTTGGAAGACGTTCTGCATCTTCACTTTCTTGCCGCTGCTCGCCATGATGACCTGCGTGTCGGAGTCCGCCCGGCCGGAGACGGCGCGGAAGAAGTTGAGCTTCCCGACGTAGTCGTCGGTCACGGTCTTGAAAACCTGGGCGACAAGCGCCCCGTCGTCCGACGGGACTATCAGGTCCTGCGCTCCCTCGACGGGGGCGGTCTTGAATGAATGGATGTCCGCGGCGGACGGGAAATCGGATGAGATGTAGTTCATGAGGGCCTCGACTCCGAGGTCCTTCTCGGCCGAGACGGAGAACACCGGGATGAAGGAGCGTTTTATCATGCCCTTGCGGAACGCCTGCCTGAGCCTCTGGCCGTCGAGCTCCCCGCCCTCAAGGTACTTCTCCATGAGCTCGTCGTCGCTCTCCACCAGCGCCTCGATGAGCTGCTCCCTCCACTCCTCGGAATCCGCCTTGGCCTCGAACACGTCGTAGATTTCCGATATCGAGGGCCCCTCGTTCCGGGGCACGGTGACCGCCACGCAGTTCTTGCCGAAGTTCTCCGTCAGGGTCTCCATGGCCTGGGCGAAGGAGACGTTCTCCAAGTCGAGCTTGGTGACGATGATGCCCACCGCCTTGCCGGACGAGACAGCGAACTTGTACGTGGCCCGCGTGTTGACCTGCACCCCCGAGTTGGCGCCCACGGCTATGAGGACCACGTCCGAAGCCTTGATTCCCGATATCGCCTCGCCGAGGAAGTCCGTGTACCCCGGCGTGTCCACGAGGTTTACGAAGGATTTCTTCCACTCGTAGTGCATGACGGAAGCGGTCAGGGAGTTCTTCCTGTCCTTCTCGATGGGAGTGAAGTCCGATACCGTGGTCCCGTCCTGGACGGTCCCCCTCCTGCTCGTGGCCTTGGCCAGGAAAAGCATCGCCTCGCTCAGGGTGGTCTTGCCGCAGTTGCCGTGGCCCGCTATCGTGACGTTGCGGATGTCAGCCAGAGGAAATCTGCCCATCTCAATCTCTCCATTTTCAACCGATAGAGGCGTAAACCGGAAAGATTACAGGAGGTTATGCCGTTTTTCAAGAGAATTTCCAGCCGGCATGCGGGTCAGTAGGACATCGCGCAGCGCATCCCTATGTGGCTGTTCCTCGTCAGGGGGAATTCCGCCGACCTGCTGCACGTCCTCAGACGCTCGCCGGACAGCGGCCAGGCTCCGCCCCTCAGGACTTTCCTGGCGGTCTCGACTTTGTTCTCGGGGTTGCGTTCGACGGCCTCGGTCCGCGCGTAGAACGACCTGTGGTACCAGTCCGAGCACCACTCGAGGGTGTTTCCCGCCATGTCCATGACTCCGGTGACCGAGGCCCCCGACTTGTATTTGTCGACCGGCGTGGTTCCGCCCTGCCGCGAGTCGAACCAATTGCACATCTCCGGACTCGGGGCGGCGGATCCCCACGGGAACGGGTTGGCGCCCCCGGCGGAGGACGCGAACTCCCACATCGCCTCCGTGGGCAGCCAAAGCCCGGCCCAGGATGCGAACGACCACGCGTCGAACCAGTCGATTCCCACGACCGGATGCGCGGCCTTGTTCCACCTCGGGTCGGCCCAGAAAGCAGGCACGTGGCTGTGGCCGGCGGGCTCCATGGGATGGCAATGGACGTGGCGGTCCGGCGCGCTGCCGGAAGAGAGGAAACGCGAGTACTGGGCGTTGGTCACCGGGTACTTGCCCATGAGATAGGGGCTGAGGGACACGCCGTGCCTGGGCTTCTCGTCCTTCAATCCATCGTCGGCCCCCATCAGGCCGACTCCGCCGGGTATGTAAATCAATACGTACCCGGCTTTTATGCATTCGTATTCGTACTGCCTCTGCCGGTTGAGGCCGAGGTATCTGAATCCCTCGGGGGTCGTCTCGGCCTGTTTCTTGAGCGCGGCGGCGGCCGCGTCCCCGCCCGAGAGCGAGGCGAAGGCTTCGAGCAAATCCACGGCCTTGCGGTTCTCGCCGGCTTCCATGGCCGCCCTCGCCCTGGCGTGGACGAGGTCCGCCTGGTCCTTCCTCTTCTTCTCGAGCCTCGCGGCGTCCGCCCTCAGGCCGTCGGATTCCGCCGCGCCGCTGCACTTGCCCAGGGCTTTCCGGCAGAATTCGGAGGCCTTGGTCCAGTTGCCGGCCTTCTCGAAGTCCCTGGCCATCTTGGCGTACTTGCGGAACTTCTTCAGGTCCTCCGGCGTGCCGCCAATCTCGATAATCCCCTTGCTTATGTATCTTCCCTTGGGGGGCGCCATGGCAGCTGCGGGCGAGGCGGGCCGCGTCCCGAGGAGCGGCGTGGGGTCGAGCGATTCCGGCGCAGGCGGGGCGGGCGGGGGCAGATCGGGGGTCTGGAAGAGCTTGGCCAGGGGGCTCAGCCTGGGCGCGGGCGCCGCATCCGGAGAGAAGAGGTGGGCCGCCAGCCGCCCTTCGGCCCCCGCCGGGACCAGCGCGGAAAGCGCATCCGCCGTCTCCAGGGGCGTCTGGAACCTCCGGGCGGGGTCCTTTTCCGCGAGCCTGTACACTATCGCGGCCAGCTCCGCGGGCGCGTCCGGTCTCGCCCTGCGCACGTCGGGCATGGGCTCCTTCACGTGCTTCATGAGCAGCGCCATGGTCGAATCGGCCGTGAACGGCTTGAATCCCGCCACGAGCTCGAAAAGCGATATCCCGAGCGCGTACAGGTCGCTCCTGTGGTCGGCGTCCCTGCCGAGCACCTGCTCGGGCGATATGTACGGCGGGGTGCCCATCAGGATCCCCGCCCGCGTCGCGCTGGACGGGTCTTCCGTGTTCTTCGCCAGCCCGAAATCCGTTATCTTCACCACGCCTTCCCTTGATGCGAGAAGGTTGTCCGGCTTGATGTCCCTTTGTATGAGGTTCTGCGCCCTGGCGGCCTCGAGCCCGCAGGCCGCCTGCCTGACCACCTCTGCCGCGACGTCAATCGGGAACGGACCCCGCGTGGTCAGGGCCTCCCCCACGTTCCTTCCGTCGACCAGCTCCATCGCCATGTAGTAGGTGTCCCCTTCGGACCCCACGTCGAACACCTGGACGATGTTGGGGTGGTTAATCCGCGCCGACAGCCTGGCCTCCCTAAGGAACCTCAGGACGAAATCGCGGTTCTTGGTGATAAGCCTCTTCCTGAGGATTTTAAGGGCCACGCGGCGGCCGAGGTTGCTCTGCACGGCCCGGTAGACCGTGCCCATGCCCCCCTCGCCTATCTTCTCCTCGATTTCGTAGCCGCCGATCTTCCTTCCAGAGATGTTCGTGGTGGGGGACATGGTCGGGTTCCTAAGCCTCTATCATGAATTTCGACAGGAGCGCCGTCACCGTGGATATGACGTCCTCGAGCCGCCACAGGAAGGGCCTCGCGATGTGGCTCCCCCGGAGGGCGCGCGCCGCCCTGAGCACCTTGAGGAGACCGGGGAGCTCTACGGCGGCGAATTCCCTCCCGGAGAGGCGGTAGGACACGGCCTCGAGCATCACGAGGAGCCCGAGCCCCTTCAGCAGGTGCTCCTCGTCGGGGTCGGCGAGCGACCGGATGAGATCCCCGGAAGGCATTGCCGACACCGCCGCCGAAAAGAGCGACTCCCTGATGCAGTCGTCGACCTCCTCCATCCTCGCGGCGGAAATCCGCCTGTACGCCGAGTACGACCTCTCCTCGATGAACCAGGTCTCCAGGAAGCGGGCGATGGTCAGCCTCTCGGACGCGTCGCGCGCGTGGTACGAGTCCATAATCCTCCCGGCGACGGCCTCGACGAGTCCGCTCTCGATGAGCCCTGCGCAGCGGAGCATGTGCAGCGCCCCCAGCGCGTCGATGCGCATGCGCCGCGCCCGCGCCCCCAGCGCCTCCAGAAGCCTCCACGGCTGCTTTTTCAACGCCCCGCTCCGAAACGCCCCCGGCAGGCCCCCGCGCCGGAACCCGGCTGCCCGGACCGCTCTATATTAGCAGATTGGCGGCGCAAAAAAGCCTTGATTTGGATGCTGCGGCTTTCTAGAATCCTCCCGTGTTCGCACCCTCGTGCCCAGGAGTCTGAAAGATGATTAAGCTCACGCTTAGGTTCTCCGGAAACCTGGTGGACAAGTTCCAGTTCGACAAGGATCTGATTGTCATCGGCCGGAACTCGACCTGCGATCTCGTGCTGGACAACCTCGGCGTCTCCCGGGAACACGCCCAGATTGAGAGGAACGCAGGGGTCTATATCCTGCACGACCTCGGGTCCAACAACGGCACTTTCGTCAACGGCAAGAAGGTCGACCAGTACAACCTCAACACCGGCGACGAATTCAGCATCGGGAAGTACGCCGTCGAGGTCGACCTCGGCCTCGGAGGGAAGCCCCAGACCCAGAAGCGCGTCGCGCCCGCGCCCCTCGCCGCCGCAGGCGCCAGCCCGGACCTGACCCTCGCCGTCGACGCGAGGGAAATGGAGATGATGCAGAGGGAGAGGGCCAGCAAGCTCAAGGCCTACATCACCTACCTCGCGCCGTCCGGCAAGAAGCAGAACCAGCCCGTGGTCAAGACCATCACCTTCTTCGGCAAGGCCGTGTCCTGCGATTTCAACGTCGGAGGATGGTTCATCTACCCCAAGCACGCCGCCCTGGTCCGCGACAACAACGGATTCAGGCTCATTAACCTGGCCCCAAGGCGCATCACGAAGCTCAACGACAAGGAAATGGACGACGAAAGGCTCCAGCACGGCGACAAGTTCAGAATCGGCAAGATGATCTTCGAGTTCTACGTCGGCGTGCCGCCGTCCAAATCACCGGCAAGCGAGGGCCAGTTCGAATAGACCCCCCCGCTTCCGGGATCGGATTTCCCACCGGCGCCTCCCGGGCAGGGGACCGTACTCCGGCATGGATTGGTGATCTCAGTATTCGTCCATGGGTCTTTCGATTGGCGCTGGAAACATGCGTGAAGCGGCCACCTGCGCACAGATGAGGGAAATCGACAGGATTGCCGTCGAGGAGATTGGCATACCCGGCGCCGTCCTGATGGAGAACGCCGGAAAGGCGGTCGCCGACGAGACGCTCAAGCTCCGCGGCAACGATCCCCTCCCCGTGGTCGTGGTCGCCGGCGCGGGGAACAACGGCGGCGACGGCTTCGTGGCCGCCCGCCATTTGCACAACCGCGGCGTCCCCGTCTCGGTCTTCTTCCTGGGCGACTCCGGGGAATCCGACCCCTCGACCGACGCGGGCCGGAACCTCTCGATAGCGAGGAAGATGGGCGTGCGCGTCCTCGACCTGTCGGACGGGGGCCTGCTGGACAAGCTCAAGTCCGCACTTGCCTCCTGCTCCGTCGCGGTGGACGCCATGCTCGGCACCGGCTCGAAGGGGAGGCCCCGCGGGGCCTGCGCCTCGGCCGTGGCCCTCGTCAACGCGTCAGGCAGGAGAATCCTGGCCGTGGACCTGCCGTCGGGCCTGGACTGCGACACCGGGAAGGCCGAGGGCGAGGCGGTTCGCGCCGACACCACCGTCACGTTCGGACTGGAGAAGACCGGCTTCGCCCTGTGCGACGGCCCGGCCCTGTGCGGGAGAATCGTCGTGGCCGACATATCCCTGCCCCGATGCGCCGTGGGAAAGGCGTTGGGACGCCCCTGAATCCTCGGAGGTGAAGACTTCGGGCGGCGGGCGACCTGATTCTCCTGGATGTATCGTCGGTCGTTTTCACCGCGGGACCTGCTATCCCGTACTCGTGCTTTCATGCCGCGTATTCGTTCCCGTCCACGTTTTCGTACA
>JBFZBV010000380.1:0-2890 GCA_041308285.1 Planctomycetota bacterium
GTTCCCTGACGAGGCGAGCGCCCTCCAGTATTTCCGGCCCCTCCTTTCCAGGCCCGGGGCCGTGGACGCACTGCGAAGGGTGCTGGACGATTCCGGCGTTCTCGCCCGGCCGAACAGATCCGACGAGGATCTGCTGAGGCAGTTCGCCGGGCTCGTGGCGTCCGGCCGGCTGCGCGTGATCAGGATGGGCGAGACGATGAGGACCGTGCCGGGCAAGAAAATCGAGCCTCCGTCTCCGCCTGCCTCGAGCCAGCCGTCGCCGAAACCGCCGCCGAAGGAGCCCTCCGATTCCGCGAACGTCGATCCGAAGGATCAGGCGGAGACGCTCAAGAACGCTTCGGAGGACGGCACGCCTTTCTGCGAGGAGTGCGAGAAAGCGAGGAAGAAGCAGGAGGAGGAGAAGAGTGCCGCATAGCAATGCTCCCGAAGAGATTGCGGCCTCGGTTTTCTCCGCAATCTGGGGCGGGGACGAGAGCACCGCCGCCGCCGGCGTCTATGCCCTGCTCGACGCGGCCCGGGACCCGAGGATTTTCCACGCCATAGGCACCTCCGGCCTGGACTACGAATGCCTCTTCAGCGGCAAGCTGCCCAGGGTCCTGGCCATGGCGGCTCCCTATATCGTCAGCCTCGACCCCGATGCCGAATTCACGAAGATGCTTCTCAATCAGGGATGGGGGAGCAGCTGGGGGGTGTTCGCGTCGTCGGACGCGGGGTTCGAGGATTTGCGCAAGCATTTCCGCAAGTTCCTGAAGGTGGTGGACAAAAGCACCGGCAAATCCCTTTTCTTCCGTTTCTACGACCCGCGGGTCCTCCGCGTGTATCTGCCCACGTGCAGCAGCGACGAATTGAGGCAGGTCCTGGAACCCGTCAGGCGCTGCTTCGTGGAGCGGGAGAATCCGGCTGAAATGGCCGTGTACAGCCTGGATTTCCCCGTCGGACTCGGCGGGGAATGCAGGCTGGTGACCAGAATCCTCAGACTCGGCCCGAATCCGGCCTGACGCCGGGCGCGGCCGCGCGGGCGGCATGCCCGCAACGGGGGCGACGGCCGGCCGGCGGCAGGATTCGGAAACTCCGGGAAAAAAGTCCTGAGACCTGTTTTTGGTTGATCCCCTTAAAGGCGGGGTGGTATAGTTCCTGATTCCCGGCCAGCCGGGACGAAAACCGAAAGAGGACCAGGATGAGCATCATCGACATCGAAGCTCTGCTCGCGGACCTCTCGCCTGAGGCCCCTTCGGGCGAGGACATGTCATACGACCCTTCCTACCTCGAACTCGAGAGGGCGGTCCAGGGCACGGCGGAAAAGCAGGTCGGCGAATCCGTGATTGAGGCCGTCGAACCCAACTGGAAGGAGATTCGAGACCTCTGCCTCGGCCTCTGCGGGAAGACCAGGGACCTCAGGGTGATCATCTACCTCACGCTGAGCATCATGAAGCTCAACAGGCTTTCGGGCCTCAAGGAGGGCCTGACCCTCCTCTCCGGCACGCTGAACCGCCACTGGGACACGGTTTTCCCGCAGCTTGATCCGTCGGACAACAACGACCCCATGGAGCGGATGAACATCATAGCGTCCATGGCGGTGCGGGACGCGTTCCAGGACCCGGTTTCCTTCCTGAAGAGGCTCCGCGAAGTGCCGATAATCCGGGCGCCGCAGCTCGGGTCGTTCGACCTCAACGACATCATGATTGCCCGGGGCGAAATCTCCCCGCCCGAGGGGATGGAAAACCCGCCGAAGGAGGCCCACATCCAGGGCGCGCTTGCCGCGGGCAACCAGGAGGAGCTTGCCGCGGAAGCGGCCGCGGCGGCGGATTCGGTCGCAGCCCTCAAGGAAATCAACGGAACGCTCACCGCCAAGGTCGGCTCGGGACAGGCCCCTGACCTGAGCGGCCTCGAGGAGGTGCTGATGAAGATTACTTCCCTGTTTTCCCGGTCCGGCCCGGCCGCCCCGGCCGGGAGCGGCCCGCAGGAGACCTACGCCTCCGCCGGATCCGCGCAGGCCGCGTACTCGCCTCATGCCGGGAACCCCGCCGCCGGGGGCGTGCTCAGCGGCGAGATTCAGACGCGCGACGACGTGGTGAAAGCCCTGGACCTCATATGCAGGTACTACGAGAGATTCGAGCCCTCCAGCCCGCTGCCTCTGCTTCTGAAGCGCGCGCGGAGGCTCGTGACCCTGGATTTCCTGGAAATAGTCCGCGAACTCACGCCCGAGGCGGCCCCGGCGGTCGAGGCACTCGGCGGAATAAAGGCGGGAAGCGAGGCGCCCCCGAGCGCATAGGAAAAAGCTTTCCTTTTGAGGAGATGAATAGCTATGGCGAAGAAAAGTGCACAGAAGTTCGTTGCGCGCAACCGCGCTCCACGCGTGCAAATCGAGTACGACGTGGAGCTGTACGGCGCGGAGAAGAAAGTCTCCCTCCCGTTCGTAGTGGGAGTCATGGGGGACTTCTCCGGGAATCCCGTTGATCCCCTCGCGCCGGTTGCGGACCGGAAGTTCCTGGAGATAAACGCGGAAAACTTCGACGAGCGGCTCAAGTCGATGAAGCCCCGCGTGGCCATGCAGGTCCCCAACTCGCTCACGGGGCAGGGCAACCTCGCAGTGGACCTCACCTTCGAGAGCATGGACGATTTCTCGCCCGCCGCGGTCGCTTCGAAGGTCGACGCTCTCAACAAGCTCCTGACCGCCAGGACCGAGCTCTCGAACCTGCTCTCCTACATGGACGGGAAGAGCGGGGCCGAGGATCTGATTGCCAAGGTGCTCAAGGACCCGGCTCTCATGAAGTCGCTCACGGAAAAGGCCAAGCCCGCGGACGACGCGGGGAAGTCTGCTGTTCAGGGTTGTTATTAGCCATGCAGGAAGATAAAAAGGCCTCTGAAGGCAAAGCGATGGAGTTCACCG
>JBFZBV010000381.1:0-3570 GCA_041308285.1 Planctomycetota bacterium
CGCCGGCCCCGCCGGCCCCGCCGGCCGACGCGGGCAAGCCGCGCGACCAGGGCGCTCCGCCCGACGCCCAGGCCGAAGCCGGCGATTCGAAGTCTTCCAGGCGCAAGAAGGCCAGGAAGCCGGAGAAGGAAGGCGAAGCCGGGCCCGAAAACCCTGAAGAGGGGAGGTGAACGTGAACAGGCCGACTCGAATCTGCGCATGCCTGGCCGCAGCCGCCGCCATTGCCGCGGCCGCGCTGGCCCCGGCCGCACCCGGGGCGGAGAAGCCGGAGAAGAGGATATTCGTCCCGCGGGAGGAGTGGGATGAGGTCGTCAAGCGCTTTCCCGCAGGCAGGTTCATGCCCTACGAGGAGTACCGGAAGCTCAAGGAGGACGCCCGCAGGGCCTCCGAAAGCCTCGAACCCGCCGAAGAATCAAGGGAGCCGGTCATAGAGTCCGCGGAGTACTCCGGGGCGGTCGAGGGAGACGTCCTCGCCCTCGCGGGCGAGCTCAGGATTGTCTCGTTCGCCCGCGGAGTCTGCTTCGCGCAGCTCGGCATGGCCGACGCCGCCGTGCGGTCCGCGTCGCTGGACGGCAAGCCCGCCCAGCTCGCCCTGGACCGCGGGACGGTCGTCCTCGTCCTTCCGGACCGGGGCGTCCACGCGCTCAGGATCGAAATCACGACGCCGGTCAGGAAGACGCCGGCCGGGTCCGAAGTGAAGTGCATGCTGCCCGCGGCCGCCGGCACTTCGGTCAGGGCCCTGCTGCCCGGCAACCAGGAGGCCACGGCGCACAAGGGGATCGTGACCGTCGACTACGACAAGGGCAAATCCGTGACCACGGTCGACGCTTCCCTGGGATCGGGACGCGACCTGCACCTGAGCTTCCGCGGCAAGGCGATGGAGGCGAAGCTCTCGCCGCTCATCTTCCTGAACCGCAGGCTCGACCTTTCGGTCGTGAACGGCATCGGCATGGCGAAGTGGGTTCTGGAGTTCGGCGTGGCGCGGGAGGAAATCAGCCGGCTGGACATCAGGGTGCCGCGCGACTGGACGCTGTCGGACTTCCAGGCGCCGAACCTTCTCACGTGGAGCATAGAGAACGGCCTAATCCAGGCCAGGTTCCGTTCGCCGGTGAAGAGGGCAATCGAAATCAGCCTCAACATGGAGCGCCTGGTTCCGCCGGGCGACACCTCCCTGCCGGACGTGGCGGCCGAAGGATCGCTCAGGTCCAGCGGGACGGCCGTGGTGCGCGTGGACGAGGAGTACAAGGCCAAGGTCGTGTCCGAGAAGGGGGTCCGCCGCACCGACGTTCCCCGGCCCGAAAGCGGCCAGCTCGCGGGATTCAGGGCCTACGAGTACGTCTCCGAGACGCCGTCGGTGGTCATCAACCTTTCCGCCAGGCCGGTCAAGGCGAGGGCCTTCGTGAAATCCGCGGTATGGTACGGCGAGCGCAGCACGGCGTTCACGTCCTGCGTGCGGTTCCGGGTCGACGAGGGCCTGCTGTTCAAGGCGGCGGTATCGCTCCCGGCGGGAATCGCGCTCGACAGCGAGCCGTGGGGCCGCGGGGCGGAGTTCGCGACAATCCGCAGCGCCGACGAGCTTCTCGTCCAGTTCCTAAAGCCCCTCCGCGCGGGCCAGTCCTTCGACCTCTCTGTTTCCGGCAGGCTCCCCGCCGCCAGGCCGGGTGAGGAAGCCGGATCGCCGATTCCGACCCTCTCGTCGGGCATCGAGCTCGAGGAGGGCGTGATTGCGCTCGGGTGCGAGGAAGGGCTCTCGATAGCCGAGGACTCCGTCAAGGGGCTGTACCCGATAGACATGGAGCGGGAGTTCCAGCGGTACAACATCTCCGCGCCCGACCTCAAGCTGGCCTACGGCTACAAGGGCGCCCCGGTGTCGGGCTCGGTCCTCCTGGCGCGCGAGAAGGCCCAGGTCAACGTCAACGTGGCGGCGGTCTACTCGCCCGTGCGCTCGGGCGGATCAACGGGCCTCAACGTGCACGCGAGACTCGACTACACGATACTCAAGACCTCGGTCGACAGGCTCTCGTTCCTGCTCCCGGCCGGGACGGGCGGCAGGATTCAGGTCTCCGGAATCGAGTCGGGCGACCCTAGGATGGAAGCCACGGACAAGGGCGAGGTCTGGACCGTTCCGCTCAAGACGAAGGTCAAGGGCTCGTGCACGCTGAGCCTGGCTTTTTCCGTCCAGGGGCCCGCAGGGCCGGGCCCGGTCAAGGCGCCTGCGGTGCACGGCCACGCGGTGGCGCGCGAGACGGGCGTGCTGGGCGTGGAGGCGTGCGCCAACACCGAGGTGTCGGTCGAGGCGCGCGCGCCCTCCGGAGGGCTGGAGAGCATCGAGTCGGACGAAATCCCCGCCATCCCGGGCTACACCCCGGAGAACAGGGTGCTCTTCGCCTACAAGTACCGCGAGCTCGACTTCGGAATAGATGTCTCGCTCAAGCCGTACGCCGAGGGCAGGGGCCAGGAGACGGTGGTCAATACGATATCGGCGCGCATGCAGTTCGGGCCCTGGGAGGGCGAGAAGACCACGGCCGACATCCTAGTGGAGAACACGGGCGCGAGGGAGCTCCGGTTCCGCCTTCCCGAGGGGGCGGTCCTGTGGAGCGTGATGATTGACGGCGAAGGCATCAAGCCGGCACTCGCCCCGGACGGCGAATACGTCGCCCCGCTCGCCACGAGCCCGAACCGCTACCTGAACGTCAGGATCGTCTACCAGCGATTCAAGAACAAGCTGTCCCTGCTCGGGAGGTTCGACGCCGAGCTGCCCTGGATTCCGGGCGCCGTGCCCGTTCAGGGCACGAGCCTGGTCATCGCAGTGCCCGAGGGGTACAGCCTGCTCAGCACGGGCGGCGAGATGACGCCGAACTTCCCCCTGCCGGCCTCGAGGGGCCTGCTCAAGAGGCTGTGGGAGAAGTACAGCGGCCTGTGCTTGCTCCTCCTCGCGGCGATACTGGCCGGCGCGGCAGCGGTCTCGTACCGCGACCGCATCGCGGCATTCCTCCGCGACAGGGTCTTCCCCGTGCCCCGCTTCGTACGCATAGGCGCAGGACTCGCCCTGATCGGCATAATCGCAGTCGTACTCTGGAACGCGGGCCCGGGGTCGTACATGGGCGAGACCAGGTCAGAGAAGGCGTACGCGCCCGGCGCGGGCGCGAAACCGGGACCGGGAGCGGACATGGGCATCTTGAACTACAAGGTCGAAGAGGCTCCGCCTGCCCCGGGCGAAGCTGCCGGCGAAGCGGAGTTCGATGACTTCTCCGAAGAGGATCTGGAAAGGGATTCCTCGGAAAACGAAGATTGGGAATCCTCCAAAGGCGGCGCGGAAGAAAAGACCAAGGATGGAACGTTCGGCGGCAGGTACGGCGGCAAGCGCAGCCTCAAGGCGGAGGAGAGATCGAAGTCGCCCGGCTACCCGGAGAGTCCGGAGAACGAGCCTGCGGACCGCCTCGATCCGTCCGCGTCCAGGCCTGCGCCCACCCCGACGCCGGGGGCGATGCCGCGGAAGTATGCGGAGGCGAAGCCCGGCACGGCCGACGAATCCCAGGACAAGGCCGGGGGATACGGCGATCGGGACGG
>JBFZBV010000382.1:0-8766 GCA_041308285.1 Planctomycetota bacterium
CCGTATCCCACCAGGGCGTGAAGGCCGATCTCGATCTCGCGAAGTCGATAAAGGGCGTCGATTTGATTATCGGCGGCCACTCCCACACGATTCTCAAGCAGGGAATCCGGCTGGACGGCTCCGCATGCCTCGTAGTCCAGGCGGGGTCGGGCGCCCTGTTCGTCGGCAGGGTCGACGCGGCAGTGGACGCGGAGTCGAAGAAGGTCAGGGAGATTTCCGCCCGGCTCGTGCCGCTCGAGGGGCCGGACGCGCCAGAGGACGAGGCCATGGCCGGGGAAATCGCCCGGCGGTGCAGGGAAATCGACAAGCTCATGGACGCCCTCATCGGCGAAGCAGGCGAGGACATCAAACGGGGCGGGCACAGGTACGCAGGAAGGTCCTCTCCGCTCGGCAACCTGGTGTGCGACGCGATGCGCCTCGCAACCGGCGCGGAGGTCGCATTCCACAACCGGGGCGGCATAAGGATGGACCTGGGCAAGGGCAGCGTCTCCTTGAGGGACGTCTTCAAGGTCTGCCCGTTCGGCAACACCGTCGTCGTCATGCGGCTCAGGGGCGATCAGATAGCCGGCATCCTCAAGTACGCCCTCGCCGGCAAGGCCAGGTTCCTCCTCGAAGTCTCCGGAGCCGAGGCCGAATACCGCGAGGACGGCGAGGATGCCGGACTCGGGTCCGTGACAATCGGCGGCGCGCCCCTGGACAAGTCGCGAGTCTACAAGGTTGCGGCTTCGAGCTTCATAGCCGCGGGCGGCGACGGGCACAGGACGTTCGCCGATTGCGAGGAGAAGACCGACACCGGGCTCGTTCTCCGCGACATCGTGGCGGAGTACGTCCGCAGGAATTCGCCTCTCAGGCCCGACGGGACTGCGAGGATTCGGAAAACGAAGACCGATTGAGGAGGCAGACGTGAAGAGAACGACGTGCATTCCCGCCGCGGCCGCTGCCGCGCTCGCCGCGGTGATGACCCTGTGCCCGGCTGCGGCAGGCGAGGAACAGGGCCTGGCTCGGGCTGTCGGGGATTTCCTCCGGGCCCGCGGGCCGGCCGCGAAAAAAGAAGCCGCGGCCGCGATTGAAACGCTCCGTCCTGATGCGTCCGAGGTCGAGAGACTGCTCGCCAAAGGCCTCGACTACGGCCCGGCTGCCGGCGGAGGATGGTCCGTCCGGCAGTATGCCTGCGCGGACGGCCTCGAAAGGCCCTGGCACTTCTGCCTCCCGGAAGGCTACTCGCCTGCGGACAAGCACGCGGTGTTCTTCTTCCTGCACGGCGGAGTCAGCACGCCGGAAATCATCGATCCCGGGCAGTTCGCGCAGATGCGCGGAATATGGGAAAAGGAGATGGCTCGGGAGAAATGCGTCCACGTGCTCCCGGAGACGTGCAAGGGGGCGGAGTGGTGGACCGACGCGGGCGCGGCGTACATCTTGGGCATCATCGACGAGCTCAAGGCGGAATTCAACGTCGACGAGAACCGCGTCTTCGTCTCCGGCTTCTCCGACGGCGGGTCCGGGTCGTTCTACCTCGCGCTCTTCCACGCCACGCCGTTCGCCGCGTTCATCCCCCTCAACGGCCACATCGCCGTGGCGCAGTCCGCGGGCGGCAAACCCGTCTTCCTGCCCGCCCTCGCGACGAAACCCCTTTACGTTGTCAACACGGGCCGCGACCAGCTCTACCCCGCGGCGCAGGTGAAGCCCTTCACGGACAAGATGACCGAGGCCGGGGCGAAAATCACGTACAAGGTCTACGAGGAAATCGGCCACCGGTTCGCGTACGGCGACACCGAGAAGCCCCTGATCCTCGAATTCATGAGGAAGAACCCGAGGAATCCGCACCCCGCAAAGGTCTCGATCGAGACCGCGTCCCTTCCCGCAGGCGGGCGCTGCCACTGGGTCAGGGCGGACGAACTGGGCAAATCGCCCTCGTTCTTCCCCTTCCCGGACTACAACGTCGTGATGGCTCCGGCGCGGGTCATGCTGGGAATCACAATCGACCAGGAGTTCCAGGGCGGCGGAGTCAGGGTGGCCGAGGTGATGAAGGAATCGGTCGCAGAGGCGATGGGCATGCGGCCGGGCGACGTGATTACGGAGATGGACGGGAAGCCGGTCGAGTCGTTCGACGCGCTCCGAGCCGTCCTCGGAGTCAAGAAGTTCGGCGACAAGGTCTCCGTCAAGGTCGCGCGCGGATCCAGGACCGAGGACCTCGAGGGGAAATTCCCGGAGAGGAAGGCGACGCCCTATTTCGACAGGACCAGGCCTTCGGGCCGGCTGGACGCGGAAGCGAAGGGCAACCGGATTGACGTCAAGGCTTCCGGCGTGAAGCGCTTCACGCTCCTTTTGTCCAGGTCGATGTTCGACTTCGAATCGGATATCGAGGTCTTCGTCAACGGCGACAGGCTCTTCAAGGGGCGCGCAGTGCCCGATCTCGGCTTCATGCTCGAAGCCGCCGCCGTGGACAGGGACAGGTCCATGATATATCCTGCACGGATTGAGATGTCCCTCGAAGGCGGCGCGCCCGCGGAGGATGAGTTCTAGCATGGACTGTCCGCTGAGGAATGCGAATCGTCCAAGGTCCCTATTCGGAGGGTTTTCCATGAGACATGACGGGTTCATTCGCGGTTTTTCGGCGGCAGCTGCCGCGGCGCTCCTGCTCCTGGCCGGATGCGGGGGAGAAGAAACCACCAACAACTACTATCAGACCCCGCAGCTCGTGCAGATTCGCACGGCCTCCATCCCGCCTGCGGTGGTCGGCCAGGCGTACTCCGTCACGCTGGCCGCCTCGGGCGGATCAGGGGCCTACTCGTGGAGCATCGAGACCGGGGGAGTGAACGACTCCTGGCTCTCGATTGACGCCACAACCGGCGAGCTGTCGGGGACGCCGACGACGGACGCAAGCTTCGTCGTGATAATCCGCTGCGCCGACGCCGACGAGGCGACGAACTTCGACCTCGCGCTGTTCCAGCAGTACTCCCATACGGTGCTGATAAAGACCGCCCGCGTCCCGGACGCCGTTGTAGGGTCCGCGTTCGCGTTCACGCTCGAGGCGACGGGCGGGTCGGGGTCCTACGGCTGGAGCATCGAGGCGGGCGGGGAGAACGACTCGTGGCTCGCCATCGGCGCGGCCACGGGCTGGCTGTCGGGCACACCGGCTCTCGCGAACACCGTGACCGTGGTCGTCCGGGTCGAAGATTCGGGCAACGCCGACTTCGACGAGGCGGTTTTCGTCTTCGACGTGGAGCATGCCGCGTTCCCAGGCTCGCCCGTGGCGGACAACAACCACGACGGCGACTGCTTCAAGTCGGGCGTCTACGGCCCGCTCATAAACCAATATCCTGCGGTCCTGACCGCGTCCAACCACGCGAACGGCACGGCCATATGCCTCATGAGGGCCAGCGAACTCATGCCCGGGGCTGCACAGGGGCAGCTCCTGTCCTTCGCGACGCTGCCCTCCTGGGCGGTGGACGAGCCGGTAATCAACCTCACCGCCGCAAACAGCATCGGCAGGATGCGCGGCTACAACGCGGGCCAGGTCGAAATCACCGTCGAGATGGGGACTTTCAGCATGGGCGACCAGGTCCGCGGCATGTACTCGCCCACGCCGTACACGATCACCGGCACCGCCACCGGCCCCAACTGGTTCCAGAACGAGAAGTTCTCGATTTGGGCCAGCTATTTCGACGGGACCGGGTTCACTCCGTGGGTCGAAATCCAGGGCGCGTACATCACCGCCTATATAATCCAGCTCACCGCCTTCTACTCGGCCAGGGTGATTTTCCTCAACACCGAAGCAATGACTCCCGAGGATGGCGGCAACCGCGACGGCGACGCGATTATCACGTTCGCGACCTACGAGGTCGACGACGTCGTCGACGTGAGGCTCTTCAGCACGTACTTCGACGCGACCCACGCCGCCACGCCCGTCCTGGCCTCCAATCCGGACGTGAAGTACGGCTTCAACACCCAGGCGGTCAGGGTCAACACCGACAGCGACGACGCCAACGTCGAAGCTACTGCCTTCATGACCGACGGGCTCTTCATCCAGAGCCCGTCCTTCGACGACAGCATCTGCTACTTCCTCTCCGGCAACCCGGTGACATGGGCATGCGCGGTGTGGACCGAGAGGTCCAGGTCCACGGGCGGCGGCACCATGTACACCGCCGATTTCGATTTGTCCGATACCAACGCGGCCAATACCTTCAGCGCCCCCGATCAGGTCGCGACCGCCACTTCGATGGACGCGAACGACCGCTTCTACGACAGGATGGTCGTCTGCGGAAGCACGATTTTCTACCGGGTCATGCTCGAGGGAGGGACTTACAACCACAGGATTATAGAGGCCGCGAACTGGAACACGGCGACCCGTTCGCTCGAGCACAACAAGGCGCTCTCGCGCAGCGACGCGAACGATGCGGTCAACGGCGAAATCGACGCCTTCGCAGCCTTCGGGTCAATCCAGGGGCTCTCCAGGGCCTACGCAGTGGGCTACGAATCAGGGTACGACGAGGGAGGGTGCAACGCCGACCGGGACGTCATGCTCTACATCTTCGACCCGTCCGACGGGTCCTCCCAGACGGCCGAAATCGACGGCCTCGGCACCAACACAAACGCCCGCGGCGTCGACGTCCTCACAGCGGAAATGAACAGGACAGGCGAGGTGATTTTCGTCGGCTGGCTGCGCGGATACGACAACGCCAACTCCTCCCAGTGCTTCTTCATGCAGGCCGTCCAGACCGGCGGGAGCGGCAGGAGCATCGCGAACTCCACCCTTTCCGCCGCGGTCCTCATGAACAGCGACTATGCGTCCGCCGGCGGGTACGCCGACGTCGTCGCATACTCCTGCACGGGCGACGTGAACTACCTCATAGGCTCCACATCGGACCATCTCAGGGCCAACGCCATATTCGTGCAGGAGCCCGACACGGCCCAGGCGAACAACCTTTCCCTGCGCTGCTCGTACCTCAAGGTTGCGCTGTCGGCCTCCGACACCGTTGCTCCGACGTACACCGGAGGATTCGCCGCGGACACGTGGATCTGGTCGAACCACACGAACCACCCGTTCTGGGATTCCATCAGGATGGAGAACTTCGCCTGCGTCGACAGCGGCACTGCCGGGAAACCCGTGGTCTATTTCGTCGGCGACGGCGACTCCGACCCGCTGACCGAGCCGGGGGGCGGGCCCTTCGAGAGCAGGCTCTTCGTCTGGGACGGCAGGGAGACGACGCCTGCGGCGGTCGAAATCAGCGGCGACTGCGCAGACTGCGGCATAAGCACGTTCGGCTACGACAACTCGAGACAGGTGATGGCCTTCTCCGTGCAGGCCGTGCCGATTACCCTGTATGCCGGCGCAGGCACGGAGGAATCCCCTCCGACTCATCACCACGTCGTGATATTGGAGGAGAGGAACATGCCGGGATCCTGGGCCGCGCTCAGGCACCGCTGCCTGGACCTCGGGTCCACGGCTCCGGCAATCCAGGACAGGTTCTTCCCTCCGCTGACACTGCAGCCGTTCGACGTCAGCGCGGACATCCCCGATGGCGTCGAGATGAACCTCGGCAACAACGGCGGGCCGCCGAACGTGCACGGCACGACCCTCGGGCTCTACTGGAGGCAGGGGCCTCACCTGTACTACAACGAGTACGCTCCGGGATCGTCCGCGACCTGGATTCTCGAGAACGGCGAGGCCGCCCCGGCCGTGGTCGACGGCGAGGTCCCCGGCCCCGTGCGCTGGTGGAACCAGTTCTTCATCTCGCCGTTCACGACCGCGGACCTCGACCTGCTCGGGACGTCGGCCGTGTTCTTCTCGAAGGACGACGGCGCAAAGAAGCTCTACGTGCGCGTGCACGATTAGATGCGGCGCCGGGCCGGAATCGGGTTTCGCACCTCCGAGGGCGGGGCTTAAGGCCCCGCCCTTTTGTTTCCTTGATGGTCGAAGCGGCAGGGGATTCCGATGCTCTCCCATAACCCGGACGAGCCGGAACCAAAAAAGCAGGGCTCGTCCGGGTTATAACACGCGCTGCGCGCGTGAGAAGCGGAATGTCCTTTCAATTTCTACAATAATACTTTGGCGAAGTGACTGATGAGAGCGGAAAGGAGCGGGAGGGCGAAGCTCCTGCCGAGCCACTCCATGCCATGCCCCAATCGGCTCGCCGGGCTTGCTTCGCCTGTTGGTCGGAGCGTGGGCTACGCAGGCTCTTCGAGAGGCTCGCCCTCCCGGATTCAACCCCCTGGGAGGCGGGTTGGCCATTGAATGTACAGCGCGCGATTCCGAGAATTGCGGGCGATGGATGAGAAACCCCCCGACGTCGGGACCATGTCAATCGGGCCTGCCGCGAAGGCGGCGGCCCGCAGGGCCGCGGCCGGCGCGATTTCCGGCTCGGCCGCCGCGGTCCTGGCCCTTGCCGCCGGCGCCGCCCTCATCGCGGCCGTTGGCGCCAATCCCCTGCACGTGTACGCCAGGATGATCTCCGAGACCTTCGGGTCTGGGTACGGCCTGGGGCAGGTGGTCTTCAAGTCGACCACGCTCATATTCGCCGGCTTGTCGGTGGCGTTCGCCTTCAGGGCGGGGATGTTCAACATCGGCGCCGAAGGCCAGATGTACGTCGCGGGCTTCGCGGCCGCGCTGGCCGGCACGGCGGTGCCCGCAGGCTGCCCGGGAGTCCTTGCCGTGCCGGCCTGCCTGGCCGCCGGCGCCGCCGCAGGAACCGTCTACGGCGGCGTGCCGGGCCTCCTCAAGGCGAAGCTGGGCGTCCACGAGGTGATTAACACGATAATGATGAACTTCCTCGCCTTCATCTTCGTGAACCACTTCCTTTCCGCCGGGCTCGCGGAGCCCGAGTCCGTGCACACCGCGGCCGTCGTGGAATCCGCGCGCATCGGGAAGCTGGACGGCGTGTTCCGGGCCTTAGAGGGTTCGGCAGCGAACTGGATGTTCGCCGCGGCGCTCGCCGCCGCCGCGCTCTGCTGGTTCTTCCTCTTCCGCACGGCCCCGGGATTCAGGATGAGGGCCGCCGGGCTGGGCCCCAGGGCGGCCGCCGGGGCGGGGATAAACGTCCCCGCCTGCCGGTTCGCGGCCATGGCCGCGGCGGGCGGGATAGCGTCCCTGGCGGGCGCGAATTTCGTCCTGGGCTACAAGCACTACTTCGAGCAGGGCTTCCCCGCCGGAGCCGGGTACATGGGGATAGCCGTGGCCCTGCTGGGCCGGAACCATCCTGCGGGCGTCGTCGCGGCGGGGATTCTCTTCGGAGCGCTTTCCGAGGGAGGGCTGGCCATCAACAACGAGGTCCCCAAGGAAATCGTGGAAATCCTGCAGGCTGTCATCATCGTCTTCCTGGTCCTGGGCGATACTCTCGGCAGGAGGGGAATCGAACGGCTGTCGCGCCGCCGCGCTCCCGCGAAAGAGGTGTCCTGTGCCTGACGCCGTCATGTCATGGGTGGTGCTCGCCCAGACCGTGAGGATATCCATTCCCTACGTGCTGGCGTCGGCGGGAGGCGCGTTCTCGGAACGTGGCGGGGTCGTCAACATAGCTCTCGAGGGCATGCTCCTCAACGGCGCGTTCGCAGCCGCCCTCGCCGCATGGGCAACGGGGTCGCCCGCGGCGGGAATCGCCGCGGCCTGCGCGGCGGGGGCCCTCACGGCCCTGCTCCACGCTTTCCTGTGCGTGACCGCGCGGGCCGACCACATAATCTCGGGACTGGCAATCAACCTGCTCGCGGCCGGCCTGACGAGGTTCCTCCTCAAGGCCGTGTTCGATTCCTCGGCCAATTCCGCGCCGATTCCCGCGCCGGCTTCGTTCGAGCTTGGAATCGGAGGCGGCGCCGGCATTCTGCTCGACACGATTGCCGGCACGCCGTTCGTCTGGATTTCCGCGGCCTCCGTCGTCGCGTCCTGGATCTGCCTAGTCCACACCCCGTTCGGGCTGAGGCTGCTGGCGTCGGGGGAGAATCCGCGCGCGGCGGAGGCCGCGGGCGTGTCCGTAGCGGGAATCAGGTATTCAGCCGTCTGCGCAGGGGGGGCCCTGGCAGGGCTCGGCGGGGCGTATCTCGCCTTCCACGCCGGCTGCTTTTCGGCGGGCATGAGCAACGGCAGGGGGTACATCGCACTGGCAGCGCTCGTGTTCGGGCGGTGGCACCCCTTGGGGGCGGCTGCGGCCTGCCTGCTGTTCGGGTTCGCGGAAGCGCTGCAGATTGGCCTTCAGGGGCTCGGATCCGGGCCGGCCGTGCAGCTCGTCCAGGCGCTGCCCTTCATGCTGACGATGGTCGCGCTCGCGGGGGTCGTGGGGAAATCCAGGCCGCCCTCGGCGCTCGGACGGACAGGGGAATTCGTCTGAAAAACGTGGGGTATTCTCCGCTCGGAGGGGGCGGACTTCCGGCACCCGATTCGGGAAGCCCCTCAGAACAGCGCGCTCGCCACGCCGTAATAGCCGGCGGCCAGGCTCGCCGCAAGGATGATGTACACCAGGAAGGACCTCACGACGCCGATGCCGTGGCTTTCGGCCAGCCCCCTGGGGAAGACCAGGAACGACGACAGGACGCCGAGGGGCCAGCCTGCGAACGGGATGATGAAGAAGTAGTGGTACCCGGACGAGAGGGAGAAGAACCGGAACGACTTGTTGGCCGACTCCTTCCCGCCGAGCGCCTTCTGGAGCAGGTGAAGCGGCACGAAGCCAAGAATGGAGACCAGCGCACCGCACGTCACGGCGCCGATGGCCAGGGGTTTGAGCATCGAGTCGACGAACTGGTATATGTCGAAGCCTTCCTTGCGGAACACCACGAGCCACA
>JBFZBV010000383.1:0-4376 GCA_041308285.1 Planctomycetota bacterium
GAGAAGAACAAGACCGACAAGGTCATCATCTGGACCGAGCCGTCCAGGGACAAGCGCAAATTCCTCCTCGATCCCGGCACCAGGGTCAAGGTCGTCCAGACGGTGGACGGGAGCAAGCACGGCCAGGAATGGGACATGTACCTCATAGAGGCGCCTGACGGCCGCCAGGGCTGGGTGCCGTCGAACTGGTGCAGGGAGACGAAGGGGCCTTAGGGGGCATGTGCCTCTTCGCCCGGTCCCCGGCGGCAATCGGGGGGAAATCCGGAATCGATTCATGCCGGCATCCGGCGGCAGGTATGCGTTCAGCGACATGCCCACGCTCAAGCGCGCGGCCGCGGAGTTCCTCCTCGCCAGGGGCTCCGCCGGAGCGAGCGCACTCCAGATAGCCCGCGTGTGCCTCGGTTCCCGCGCCGTGCCGAAAAAGGTCGCCGACTCGCTCGTCCGCACGCTCATCGGCGAGGACCGCCGCTTCGCAGCCCTTCCCAGGGGACGCTGGGCCGTCTGCCCCGACCCGGGCCGGCCGTCCGGCCGGAGACTCGGGTCGGCCGTGTTCACGGTCGTGGACGTCGAGACCACGGGCACCTCCTCGGGCAGCCGTATAATCGAAATCGGGGCTGTCCGGGTCGAAGGGCTGAAGGCGGGCGGGACGTTCGAGACCCTCGTGGACGCCGGCGTGCCCGTGCCTTCGGAAATCTCCGCCATGACGGGCATAACGAGGGAGATGCTGGAGGGCGCGCCCGGGCCGGCCGAGGCCCTCGGCGGCCTGCTCGAATTCATGTCGGACAGCATCTTCGTCGCGCACAACGCGTCGTTCGACAAGTCCTTCATATGGAGGGAGTCGCTGGAGTACTGCGGCGCTGCAGTGCGGAACCCGGTGGTCTGCACGAGGCAGCTCGCGCGCAGGGCCGTGCCCGGGCTCAGGAGCTACTCCCTCGACTCGGTCTCCGCTGCGCTGGGGCACTCAATCGGGAGGCGGCACAGGGCGCTCGACGACGCGCTGGCCGCCGCGGCAGTGCTCGTCGCCTCTTGCGAAAAGCTCATGGAACTCGGAGTCGCCACCGCAGCCGATCTCATCGCCGTCCAGAGAAAGTCGGATTTCGACCGCTTCTTCAAACCTCCGGTTTGATCATTGACTCTGTTCCGGGATTAAATCAGCAGTTCATATCCCGGGGTGCCCATCGGAATCGGAGCGCCGGTTCGAGTCGAGACGTCCCCAAACCTCCGGTTTGATATTTGACTCTTCGCCGGAGGTTGTACAGCAATCCTGTCTGTTCAGATCCATCGCGCTGCGTATGCGCCCTCACCCATCCCCGCCTTCGCCTGTGAGCCAGTGCGAGGGCGGAGCAAAGCCCGCCGAAGTCTCTTCGTGGGCATCAGACGAAGGAGGGGCGGGCTTCGACAGGCTCGCCTTCCTGCGGCACTTCCGGAATATCCCCTGGAGAGGGAGCTGCCCGACGAACGATGAGATCGCTTCGTCACTTCGTTCCTCGCGATGACCGTCTTTGTGTTGTCATTGCGAGCGCCCACCCGCGGAACGGGCGGGCGCTCGCGATAAGAGAGATGAATATCGCACGCACAGCGAGAAGGCAGATTCAGATGAAGCCACGGAACTCAGTGCCGTGATCCTGGTGACAGAGCGCCCCAACTCGCCTTCGTCCTGACGAGCGTGGCGGAGTGAAACCCGACGAAGCCTCATCCAATACAACAAGGCGAAGGCGGGGCGGGCTTCGCTCCGGGGGCGGCTGCATCCGCCGCGGGGAACTGGATTAAGGAAACAAGAGCCTGAGGGGATTTGTTTCCTTAGAAGGAGCGCAGCGCGACGGAGCAATCTCATTCCCGACGAGATTGCTTCGCTTCGCTCGCAATGACCGCATCAATGCCTAATCCACCTGATGACGCGGGACTCGGGATGAATTCCCAGAAAACCCCCGACAGGACTTACATGCGCGTGAACTTAAGAATTCCCGAGAGCCGTCGATTCTTGGGGGAACCTTTTCAAAAAAGGGTTCCCCACATGCGCTGCACGAGCGCCGTTTGCGCGGAGCGCAAGACTCGCCCCTCCCCCCCCCGGAGCGGCGCGGCAGCGCTGCGCCGGGTCAATCGAGCGGGTCCATCGCGCAGCGGAAGCCCAGGGTGCCCACGGCGGAGTCGGGCGTGGAGTTGTCGACCGACCCGCACCGCAGAATCTCGTACTGGTCCAGCGTGCAGCCGCCGCGGTTGATTTTGTGGTCGTACAGGTTCGAGGAGGTCCATTCGGCCACGTTGCCGGCCATGTGGATGCACCCGTAAGGGCTCGCGCCCCTGGGCTCGGAAAGGGCTTCGACTATGATGAACCAGCCCTTTGCCTGGTCGTAAGCAGGGTGGAACTGCGATATGCAGCGGCTTTCGTCGAACCTGTTGCCCCAGGGATAGAGCCTGCCGTCGGTGCCTCTCGCGGCCTTCTCCCATTCCTCGTGGGTGGGCAGCCTCTTGCCGGCGAAGCGGGCGTAGGCCTCCGCCGCGAACCACGTGATTCCGCCCACGGGCCTGTCCTTCCAGCCCGCGGGGACCGAGTAGCCCTTGCCCTGGGGGTCCGGCGTCCAGTTGCCGGGATTGACCACCTGCGTGTCGTACCTCGGCAGGATTTTAGCCGCGGCCTGCGGATCGCCGGCGATGGCCTTGTCCGCGAACCGCTTGTACATGCCGTGGGTCACCTCGGCTTCGTCGATGAGGAACCCCTTGAGGTCGACCCGCCTGCGATCGCCCCCGCGGAGGAAGGGGAATCCGCCCATGATGAACGGCCCAGGCGGCACCCAGACCATGCCCGCGTACTCGGGCCTCGTCTTAATCATGCGGATGTCCGCGGACACCAGGGACGGGGTTTCAGACTCTTCGAGCGCCGCGGGCACGAGGACGGGGAACCTGGTCTTCATGTACCCTGGCGCCTCGGCAATCAGCACGTAGCTCCCCGGCCGGAGGTCGATGGAGAAGTCCCGGACGGCCTGCGGGGCGCTTTCCGTGCCGAGTTCGAGGTCCGCCGCGGCGATGCTGAGGCTGCAGTCGGGCGCGTCGACCGTGACTGAGACCCTTCTCGTGCCCGTGAGCCACCTGCGCATGGCGTCGATGCGCTTCTTGAACTCGGATTTCACGTCGTGCAGCGAGACGATTAGGAAGGCCTTCTCGACCTCCTCGGTCTCGCCGCGGACGAGGCGCAGCTTGAACCCCGCGACGGCCCTGTTCATGCTGATGGACGCGATTTCCGCGTTCGCCTCCGCGCAAGACGGGTCCTTGAACAGGGCGTCGGAGAGGAGTTTCAGCGCGGCGTTGTAGGACGCGTCCTCGTCGCGCGTCGAGGCCTCCAGCTCCGCCCTGAGCATGGCGATTTCCCGTCCTTCGACGTCCGCCCCGGACGCGGTCTCGATTCCCGCGATTCGGTCCCCCGCATCGCGCCTGCGGGAGCAGGCGGCGTCACCAGCCTTGCGCGCGGCCCTCGCCTGGTCGACGAGCCCCAGCGCGGCCCTGCGGGCCTCGGCCTTCCTGCCGCGCGCCTCCTCGGCCTTCGCGAGCCTCTCGCTCCTCGATTTGCCGATTGCGGCCTTCTTGTCCTTCTTGTCGTAGACGTCCAGGACCTTCTTGAAAAGCTCGAGCGCCTTGGCGGCCGACCCCCGTTCGAGGAGCTCCTCGGCCTCGGCGTTCAGGGCCGCCATCCTCTCCCTCTTCTCGCGGGCCTCGCTCGCGCTGCGGGACGCGGCCGCGGCGCCCATGCCGGCCACCGCAGCGACGAACGCCAGGACCACCGCGAAGGACACCGCGGCCATGGCGGAGGCCCCCTTGTGTCTGCTCACGACCTTCATGGTCCGCTCGACGATGGTCAGGTTCCTCGCCCGGACATCCTCGCCCTTCAGCCAGCGCCTGAGGTCGTCGCCGAATTCCCTGGCCGACTGGAACCTTTTCGACTTGTCCTTGCGGATTGCCTTCATGACGACGTTTTCGAGCGCGTGGTTTATCTCGGGGTTCAGCAGCGAGGGTTTCACGGGGTCTTCGGTGACGATTCTGCGCATGAGCTCGTGCATGTCGTCGGCCCTGAACGGGGTCGTGCACGTGAGGAGCTCGTAGAGGGTCACGCCGAGGGAGTAGACGTCGGACCTGCGATCAATTTCCTCCCTCCTGCCCATGGCCTGTTCGGGCGACATGTAGAACGGCGTGCCGAGGATTTCCCCCTCCGCCGTGAGGGTGGCGGCGGACTCGTCGCGGGCTATTCCGAAGTCGGTGATGAAGACGCGGCCCGCCTTGTCGAGAATCAGGTTCGAGGGCTTCACGTCCCGGTGCACGACCTGGGCTTCGTGCGCATGCTCGAGCGCCTCTGCGACCTGGATGACGGCCTTGACCGCGGCCTT
>JBFZBV010000384.1:0-9302 GCA_041308285.1 Planctomycetota bacterium
AAGGCCGCGGGCATTGATATCAGACTTTTGGGCGGGCAGGACCTCGAAGAGGCCCGGACGGAATCGCCGCATTCTCTCCGTAACGTCTTGCTGCCCCTCGGTGTTCTCCGTGGTAGGTAAGATTTCCCTGCCCCCTCTCCGCGGTCTCTTCGATCTCTGCGTGAGAAAAAAAACCCCTTCGGCGTCTTCGGCGCCTTCGGTGGTTAATCAAGAAAAGAATCGCCGGTGCTCCGTGCCCTTGTCATTCTCCCCAGTCAGTCTACTGCCTGCTCCCTAGTATCAAGAAATCGGACACGAAGATGTTTCGGCGTCAATCAGCCTCTTCTTCGGCGTTTTCAGCGTCGAATGCCGCTTTCGGCATTTCTTTAGTCGACGCATATGCGGTCATGCCGGGCCGCCGCCCGGCTCATCCCTTCCCGTCTTCTTGCCGAAGAAGAAGAGATTAATGCACACGCCTGCAATCAGGGCTGCAAAACCGCATGAAAGAAGCAGGACCCCCCAATGTGCGGCGGACTCGGGGTTGAGAACCCTCAAGAACGGCGACCACACCGCCGCAGCAAAGATTCCGGCGGTTACCGTCCTTCGAAGCGCCGCGAGACCGACCGCCATCGCCGACGCGGCGAAGGTGACCGCGAGCATCGGGCTCTCGCCCGGCGCATGCTGCCTGACCAGGCATATTGCACCGATATAAAGGACTGCCAGCGCGGCGGTGTAGAGCCGCAGCTTCCGGTTCCTCACAGCCCAGAACACCGCAGCCGCGGCGGTCATCACAGAGACCGGAGCCACCGTAACAGGAGCAGTGAAAGCCAGGGCCATGGCCGCAGCACATGAAACCCAGCCCCAGATCTCGTTCTCGAGCGCGAAAAGCGCGGGCAGAGCCAGCAGTAGCGGAACGAAGTGGGACGGCGTCAGAGGAATTTGGAACTCCACGAGCCATGCGCCAAGGTGCAGAGCAAAGATGCCGCCCAAAGCGCACCAGAACGTCGCCCCCGCTCTTCGCAGAACCACATTCTCCCGGAGTCCTTCCGAAAATTCAGCGACGGGCGTCGGCCCGACAATTCGCACAATCACGCAAAATATCGCGATGAGCCATGTCGCTCCCAGGTGCAGTACCGTTTGATTGAAGTGGAAGATGATGAACACATGCGGCATGGAGGCCAGAACGAGCGACGACAGTGCTGGGAAAATCAGGAACACTGCCCGAATACGGATGCGGAATATATGGAGCAGGAGACCTATTTTGACCGGAACGAGAATCAGCCAGGCAACGGAACACAGAATTCCCGTTGCTCCGAAAGCGCAGAGGGACTCGGTCCTGAAAGTCCAGTCGAAGAGGAAGAAAACCTCCATGAGCCCCAAGATGACCGCAGGCCTTTTACGGTTTGCAGCCCTGAACAGGAGCGCAGCGGAGCCTATCAGCAAGGCTTCGTAGGCCTGGACGACGGCGAAAAGGCCCAGTTCGCCGTCCGATAGCCCGGTCTCAGGCAGTCCTATGGACAGAATCCAGACGCCTGCAAGGATTAAAGCCATGCTCAGGAAATATAGAGGGTTGTAGAGCACGAACCATTGTTCGAGGAGCGATTTGAAGTCGTCAATTCCGAATCCCCTGCCGCATAAGGCGGTTGTGGATGTGGGATTCTTTTCCCAGCAGCCTGATATCCGGTTCAATTCAGCCACGTTTCCAGCTTCTAATAAGCGTTGAGGTGATTAACTGGCGTTCCGGCCTGCAATCCTTCCATATATATCGCTTCGTTCGCATCTGCCCGCCTGCTCAAATTTGTTCGCAAATTGCATGCCGCGCTTTCCCAGCGGCGAAGCCGTCAATGCATCTCAGGCAGGTTCAGAATCTTGCGATTCCCGACTAAAGCATGCGTCCCATTCGATGGAAAAGATAGTGACACTTTACGTCAATCAAACGTGCACCATGACAATCAGTGTCAGGTCATCAACGAGTGCGGAATAGCGTTTTCTATTCGACACTGCAAACGTTCTTATCCGCATGCGCTCGACCACATCAAGTCCCGGAAATTCCGGGACAATACTTCGGATATCGACACACTGATTCTGGAAGACTTCCGCCCGGGATATCGTCCGGTTCAGGAGGTTTTCAGAGAATCCGCATGAGCGCAAACCTATAATGCCCTTCCCGGGAGGTGAATAGTGGAAAGAATCGGCGTCGCGGTCATTGGCGGAGGCGCGGTCGGCTGCGCCGTGCTTCATGAGCTCGGGAAGGCGGGGTTCCGCGACCTCTTCCTCTTCGAGAAGCTACCCCGCCCGGGCGAGGCGCAATCCGGCAGGAACTCAGGCGTGGTCCACGCCGGCATCTACTACTCCGCCGGGTCGGCCAAGGCCGGGCTGTGCGTGGAAGGCAATCCCCTGATGTACGAGTTCTGCAGGGCGTACGGCGTGCCGATAGAGAACACGGGGAAGCTCGTGGTCGCAGCCTCGGCCGACGAAATCGGGAAACTCGAGCAGGTCCATGCGCAGGCGCTGGCGAACGGGGTGCCCGGCGTCGAGATGCTGACCCGGGAGCGAATCAGGCGGCTTGAGCCGAACGTCGACGCTCCTGCCGCACTCCTGTGCCCGACCACCGGAATCGTGGACGCCGCGGGGCTCGTCAAGGCCCTCGCGAGGCTCGCCCGGGATTGCGGGGCTTTCATCCTCGCCGGCCGCGAGGTGACGGCGATTTCCCCGCGCGGCGGCTCGTTCGAAATCACCTGCCGGGGCGGCGGCAGGGAAGAGACCTTCGAGGCCGATATCGTGGTGAACTCGGCCGGGCTCCGCTCCGACGAGGTCGCCCGTATGGCCAATCCCGGCTTCGAGCCCCGGATATCTCCCCTCAGGGGTGAGTACTTCAAGTTCAACCGCTCGCGCAGGAAGGAGATTCGGCTGAACCGGATGAATGTCTATCCAGTGCCCGGCACGGTCGACGCAGGCGGGAGGAAGGTCGGCGTCGTCGGCGTCCACCTGACGCCAACCTTCGGCCTCTCCGAAGGCGGGGGGCGGGCCATCGGCGACATCGTGACCGTCGGGCCCGAGTTCGTGCCGGTCACGGACAGGGACGACTACGAGAACGGCCGGCTCGGGGCCGATCTTTTCCATGAACGCGCGGCGAGGTTCTTCCCCGGCCTCCGCCTCTCTGACCTCGAGATTGATTTCGCCGGGATCATGGCGAACCTCGAGTCGGGAAGGGACTTCATAATCGAGCGCGACGCCCTGCACGGGGGCTTCATAAACCTCGTGGGGATTGACTCGCCCGGCCTCACATCGTCGCTGGCAATCGCCGGGAAAGTCGCCGGCATGCTAGGCTGACGTGATCCGGCCCCTCTCATCTCGTTCCGCTGCCCTGCCTTGCCTTGCGGCGGGAGGCGCGGCGGGCCAGGACCAGGGCGGCAGACAGGGCGATGAAGGGGATGGCGAAGCCGGCTGCAGATTCGACTCCCCCTGCGGGATTGGTCCGGGCGTGGCATCCTCCCGACTCCTTCTCCTTCGGAGCCGGGCTCACCGTTATGAAGTCGGTCCTGGTGCAGCTGCTGGGCCCGTAGGGGCTTTCTACCGAAAGCGTCACGGTATACGTCCCGACGGCCCCGTAATGATGCGCCGGGTTCATCTCCGTCGCCGTGCCCCCGTCGCCGAAATCCCAGGAATACGACGTCACCTGGCCGAAGACCGAGGACGTGAAATCGACGTCCGCCGATTCGACGCCCTGCGTCGGCGCGGCGAAGAAGCTCACAATCGGGGCTGTCGCAGATATGTAGTTCATCCTTTGGAAATAGTCCGTGCCGAAGGGGCCGTCCACGGTGAGTTTCACGGTAAAAGGGCCGTTGGACGCGAATACATGCGTGGGGTTCTGCTCGACGCTCGTCTGCCCGTCGCCGAATTCCCATGACCATGAATTCACGGTCCCCACGGTCTCGTCGGCGAAAGTCACCGAGAAGGGCCCCGGCCCTGAGCTGTGGTTCGCGCTGAAACAGCAGTCCGGACCAGTGACGACTATGAGGTCGGTCCTGGTGATGGAGTCCGATCCGTAAACGGTCGAAATCGTCAGCGACACGGTGAACTTGCCCAGCGATGTATACACGTGCGTGGGATTCTTCTGATCGGACGTACCGGTGTCGCCGAAATCCCAGGCCCAGGACGTCACGTTTCCCTGGGTGGTGTCCGTGAAATTCACGGTCAGCTCGCCGGGCCCGACTGCAGGCGAAGCCGTGAAGTCCGCCTTGGGCGTCACCGTGACGTAGGCGGTTTTGACCTCCGTGTCGTTGCCCGTCGGCCCGCTCGCAATCAACGTCACGGTGAACGCTCCTGCGCTGGCGTACGAATGGCAGGGATTCCTCTGGGTGGAGGTTCCGGCGTCGCCGAAATCCCAGGACCAGGTGTTCAAAAGGCCGGTCGACAGGTCCGAGAAGCTCACTGTTCCGCCGATATCCGTGGTCAAGGGCGAGGCGGAGAAATCCGCCACCGGCGGTGCCGTGGTCATTCTGGCTTCTCCCGCCCCGTAAGTGTTGTCCTTGCCCAAGATGCCTACGTCCAATGCCCAGCCCTCCAGCGCGGAACGGACCTGGCTGACTGAAGCGTTGGGATTGAATTCCAGGTACAGCGCAGCCATTCCCGCGACGTGGGGCGCCGACGCCGACGTGCCCGGGAAGCCCAGGGAACCGTAGGAGTAGGTGCTCACTGCGTCGGGCGCGCAGATGTCCGGCTTGGTGCGGCCGTCCATGGTCGGGCCGCGCGAGCTGTAAGGCTCGATAATCGCCGCGCCCCAGTTGGCCTGGTCAATGGCGCCCACAGTGAACGCCCCCGCGGCGTCCGCAGGAGTCGCGAGCGAACTTGCAGGGGACCCGTACTCGAGCTGTTTCGTGCAGTGAAGCCTGAACTTGGACGTTCCCGCGGCGCTGGACTTCTTGATTGCGATGTCGAAAATGCCGCTCGCGGCGACGATGTACTGGACCTGCTCATGGGGCTGCTGAGTGCCGGACTGGACGTTGGTGCTGCTCGCTACGAGGCCGGAGGCGTCGGAAAGCTCAAGGTCGTAATCCTCGCTCGAGGTTGTGCTGCAGTCCCACGTGAGCGTCGCGACGATGACGTCGCCCATGCTGCAGTTCAGGCTCTGCGACTGGTCCGAGCCGGAGAACTCGATGTAGTTGTCCGAGTTGGAATCGTTCCAGTTCCCAATCCAGTACTCGTTCATGCCTTCGTTCCCGGCCGATTCGACCCACAGGATGCCGTTTGACGCGGCGTTGTCGACAATCGTGCACTCCGTGCCCTGCCCGTCCAGGAAGTTGCCGTTGTGGATGCCGAGCGAGAAGGAAACGACGTCGATGCCGTTGTTCGAGCAGTACGTGGCAGCATTCTGTATGTCCGTGATCGTGGCGACGAGGAGCAGGTAATAGGTGGCACTGGGCGCGATGTCGTAGATGATTTCCGCGCAGGCCGTGCCGTGGACACCGGTGCCCGGGAATCCGGTGCCCGTGAAATCGTTCGAAGTGTAAGCCCCCATTTCGCTGTTGGTTACGGCGTTGCCGATGTCGAAGAATCCCATGTCAATCACGGCTATCTTCACGCCCATGCCCGAGCTGCCGTTGCTCTTCCAGACGTTCGCCGATATGAGCGGCAAGCCCTCGGACACCGCCTCGGGGAGCAGCTTCCTCACCTTCCGGACCATGACCCCTTCCCCGCAGCCCGGGAGACCGAAGATGTTGAAGATGGGAACGCTGCCTTCAATGAAGTTGAGGGACGATGCCCGTGTCCTGAAACCGGCATGCTCGAGGACCTGGAGGTCCGCCGAATCCGAGCTTGAAGGCGGCCGGAAGAATATTTCCGCCTCGACGCGGAAACCTGACGCGCCGACGCCGGTGCGCCTGCATGCCTCCTCGAAGCCCCTCTCGTCGCCCGGATTCCTCAGATACGTCTGGTACAGCGTCGAGAAGACGCTTTCCACCTGCTGGTGCACCGCCACCTGCGGGTTTCCCGGGATGAATTTGTCAGCTCCGGCGGCAGCGGATGCAAGGAGGACGACGACAACGATGGACCATGGCTTCAGGATTCTCATGGCCGTCACCTCAAAGAGGGGCCCGCGGAAGGGCAACATGTTCGTGCACGTAGCCTTGCCGCCCGTTCGGTGTCATCGCTTGGAGAATCAATCTTACCTTGATTCCTCGTTCAATTCAACCGGTCATGAAGGCGCGCAGCGCCCGATGGCCTGCACGACGCAGACCCAGGCACGCGGTGGAATCCATTCCTCCCAGCAGTCGAATCTTCCCGCGTCAACCCGCGCATGAGACAGGTTCTGTTGCATTTCACCAAACACGTTCTAGAATCGGGTTCACGCAGGCGGAGTCAGCAGCGGTGGAAAGTCCAATCGGGAATCCTGCTCGGAAAGCCTTAATCCATCATGTAGGGCGAACGATGAAAACCAGGACCTTCGCGGCTGCCCAGGGCACAGCCCGGGACGGCGGCGGGAACCTCCTCGAGGGAGCAGCGATTTTCGTGGCAAAGAACGACAACAGCGCCCTCCTGGCCGCAGCGTACACCGACGCGCAGGGGCGCTACCGCACGCAGCCAGTGGAAACGTCCGCAAGTCTCACGCTCTGTACAACGGCACGAGGATTTGCTGTCTGACGCAGCTCCAGAAGGAGATTGCGAAGACCGGCCCCGAGGTCGCCGTGGAAATCGGCGTCATCCGGGGCGACAAGGAAACGATCGTCAAGGCGAAAGGCGGTCGGCTCGGAATAGAGGCGCAGAACGCCCTAATCCGCGACGGAAGCGGTCTCAACGTGGAGAGATGGTCATCGCCGGTAAGCATCACGGACGACGATTGAACGGAGGTGGCAGGGGGGATATGAAAGATGGATATGAAAATAATCGCCGTTCGATTCGCCTGAAGGGATACGATTATTCGCTTCCAGGCAGCTATTTCATCACGATATGCGCGCACGACAGGTTTCCTCTGTTCGGTGATGTTGCCGACGGAACCATGAAATTGAACGATTTCGGTCTGATATTGAATCAGGAATGGATTCGAACATGTGAATTGCGTGACTGTGTCGTCATTGATGAATTCATGGTCATGCCGAATCACGTCCACGCAATCCTGCGCATAACCGGTGTAGGGGCGACCCGACGGGTCGCCCCTACAGACGGGCCCCCGTCCGGTTCCGTGGGTGCAATCCTGGGTCAATTCAAATCGATTTGCACAAAACGCATCATTTGACCGGTTCGATGCATTTCGTTTTTCGAGAGGCGTGAAATGAAGATTCTCGGAGTCATGTTCTTCTTAGCCCTAATCGCCGCGACTGAATCCGGCATTGCGGAGTGTGCAGAAGGATCGGGAAAAGCCTCGCTGGAATGGAAGGACGCGCTGAAACAGGCTCCGGAGTGGTACGCGGGAGACGAAGCTGCGCGCATCGCGGCCAACGTGGTCCTGTTCCAGCGCGACACGGGCGGCTGGCCCAAGGATTTCGACCCGGCCGGGACGCTCTCGGACGCCGAAAAGACCAAGGTAGTAGAGCGGAAGCAGCGCAAGGACTCTACCATTGACAACCACGCCACGACGCGGGAGATCGCGTTTCTCGCCATGGTCTCCGCCGCGCGGAAAGACGAAGCCCTGCAGGAGCCCGTGCTCAAGGGCATCGGCTTCCTGCTTTCGGCCCAGTACGCGAACGGCGGATGGCCCCAGGCATGGCCCGAAGGCAAGGACTACAAGAAGCGCATCACGTTCAACGACGAGGCCATGACGGACGTCATGTTCCTCCTGAGGGACGTTTCGAAAGGAGCAGGGCCGTTCGGATTCGCGGACCAGGCCTTGAAGGCGAAGGCTGCCGAAGCCGCGGCCAGGGGCGTGGACTGCATCCTCAAATGCCAGATAATCCGCGACGGGAAGCGCACCGCATGGTGCAGCCAGCATGACGAGACGACCTTCGCCCCTGCCGAAGGCCGATCTTTCGAGAAACCCTCGCTGAGCGGCCGGGAAAGCGTGCGCATAGTGAGCTTCCTCATGCTGGTCGAGCCCTCCCCGCAGGTGATTGAGGCCGTGGAAGGCGCGATCGCGTGGTTCAAGGCTTCCGGAATCAAGGGAATCCGGGTCGAGCGCAAGGAGGACCCCTCGCTGAAAAAAGGCCATGACATCGTCGTTGCAAAGGACGAATCCGCCCCCGTGCTCTGGGCGCGATTCTATGAAATCGCCTCGAACAGGCCGTTTTTCTGCGGCAGGGACGGCGTCGCGAAGGAAAGCCTCGCGGAAATCGAGCATGAGAGACGCATCGGCTACACATGGTACACGGACAAGCCAAAGGACTTGCTTGAAAAGGAATACCCCGCATGGAAGGCCCGGATTGAATCCGGCGCGAAGGCGCAGCCCATCACTCCCAGGGAGGAGATTGAAAGGCAGATCGGACTCCTCAAGGCAGAAAAGACCGCGGACCTGCAATCCTGCTTCACCGAACGGCTCAGGGACAGAATCACGGACGAGGCCGTCTCCGCAGGGAAGGCCGAGGTGGAGAAATACGCAATCGATGATCTCTTCGCTTCCGTGGAGACCGGCGAACGCGAAGGCAGGAAGACCGCCAAAATCAAGATGAAGAACGGCCGCACCCTGACGACTCTCGTCCTCGTCGACGGCCGCTGGCTCGCGGACACGATATGGTTCAGGTAGCCGAGCTGGTCCAGAACCCCCAGGAAATGGTCGCCGTCAGGGAGGCTGCGGAGAAGGCCATCGACAAGCTGAAGAAATGACTCGCTGCGAAGCGGCGGCCCGGCCCATGCACGTCCCGGCAAGCGCTATCCAAGGCGAGAGGCAGGATTGCTTCGCCCAGGCTAGTTTTGCAGCCCGCCGGCGCGCCTAGTTCTCCTAAAGAATCAGTGGGTAATCCGAAGGCAATCTCATGTCGACGTATCTCCTGATTCCAAAAGATATTGAGCTGAACCGACATTTGGCGGCAGTCACCGGGTTTGCTTATCTCGAAACCGCCGGGGGCCCGACCTCTGCCGCTCTTGCCAGGAGGGCGCTTCGGGCACCCGGTCCGGTGCGTTCGCGCCCCGTTATTTTAAGGGCGCGAACGGCACCGGACTCGATGACCGCATCATGCTCAAGCGGCGGAGGCCCCGGCGGTTTCTCGTGCAACCCCGGCGCCTGCCTCGTGGCGCTGCCGTATCATATTTGCATTGCAAATGTTACGACTCTCCTGTACTGACCCCCGCCGCTTTCCGGAGCCGCGTCGCCGAAAGAACTATGCGAAAGCGGCGTGTCCGTTTCCAACGTCCAAAGGTTCCTCTCTTCCCCCTTCAAGACCGACGTTCTCAGA
>JBFZBV010000385.1:0-8892 GCA_041308285.1 Planctomycetota bacterium
GTTCTTCCACGCCGCAATCGGGCTCAACAACGGCGCTGTCCTGATTTGCGGCGGAGGCACCTGCCTCAATTGCATGCCCGCGCCGTTCCAGTGGCTCGTCATAGCGAGCCTCGCTCAGGGAGGCATCAACTACCAGGGCATTTCCTGCATCTACAATCCCTAGGAGACGTCGAGACTGTCCCGGGTTTACCCCCCAAGGCAAACCCCGATTGGAGAAAGAGGCGGCGATGCGAGCTACAACCTTCACGCTTGCGGCTGCGGCCGTGCTCCTGGCCGTCGCCGGATGCGGCGAGTCCAGGAACCAGGATCCGACCGATTTCCTCGTCATAACCAGCAGTCCGGCCAACCTCCAGACGAACGTGCCGGCCGCATCGGTCATACAGATTAGGTTCACCGAACCGGTCGACCACAGGACAGTCATCGGCACGAACCAGGTGATTCTCGTCGACCAGGGCAACTCCGTCGTGCCCATCTCCTACTCGTTCGACGGGGAAATCATGTCCGTCACGCCCGGGTCCCCCCTCGGCTCGAACAGGACCTACGGCATCGCGGTCAGGGAAGGGGTGCGCGACATCTACGGGCAGAACATAGACACTCCGTTCGCAGCCACGTTCTCCACGGGGATGACGGTCACCACGATTCCCAACTGGCCGCCGTTCATGATCCAGTCGATTCCGGCGCCGGTTCCCCTGGGCGCCTCGGGCACCTTCACGGTCGTCGGCCCCCTGGCACAGGCCAGGGCATGGCACACGCAGAACCTCCTGTTCGACGGCCGGGTCCTGGTGACCGGAGGCGAGCGGACCGTCGGGTTCTCCAACACCGAACGCAGCGCGGAGCTGTTCGACTACAAGCTTCTGACATGGAGCAATTCGAAGAGCAACGGCGCAAAGGGCATGTACTACTGCCGCGCGGGCCACACGGCCACGCTCCTCACCAACGGCAAGGTCTTCATATCCGGGGGCACGCCCAACGGAAAGGAAATCCACGCCACGGCGGAGATGTACGACCCGATTACCGACAACTTCACGGCCGTCGCATGCCCGATGACGTCGTCCAGGGTGTTCCACACTGCGACACTGCTCTCGAACGGCAACGTGCTCCTCGTGGGCGGTGTGGTCCCGATTAACAACCCGTTTACCATCCTCACGGACACCATGGAAGTGTTCGACATGAACGGCGGCGTGTTCAACCCCTGCGTGGTGACCCTGCTCGCCCAGAACGTGTTCATCCAGCAGCCAGGCCAGCCTATCCAGGCCGGGCAGCTCCCGCTCGGGCGCGCGTTCCACACCGCGAACACCCTCCCTGACGGGAGCGTGCTCATCGCCGGCGGATACACGCCTCCGGACGTGTTCATCCCGTTCACGACCACGGATTCGCAGATTTACATACCGGACGCGTACGGCGCCGGGCACATGGGCACCATACGCCACACGGCGAACACGATGAGGACGTCGAGGGCCTGCCACACCGCGACGACGATTCCGTCCGGCGAGGCCGTGGGCCTGATCTACATCTTCGGCGGATTCTCGAACAACCCATACACGGGCGCGTGCGCGTCCGGCGAAGTGTTCGACATCAGCGCCGTAGCCACGGCCGCCAACTCGCAGTTCCTGGGGCAGAACGGCTGCTTCACCATGCTGGCGGCGAACATGAACTCCACGAGGCGCGGCCACACAGCAACGTTCATCCCTGCCGGACTGGTCTGGAACCCGAACAAGCAGTCCAACAACGCCTACCAGACCTCGGACGGCCTCATCCTCCTCGCCGGAGGAGCATGCTACGCCGGCATACAGACGCAGGTGCAGACCCCGCCTTACCCGGACTTGTGGCTCGAGCCGGTGGGCTGCGCATGCTCCGCGACCATTTCCGCCGACCTCTTCGACCCCTGGGCTTTCGGCAAGGTCCCCGGGCTGTCCTTCCGCGGAACGGACCAGTCCGGAGCCTGCTTCCAGACGCGGAACGCCTCGGGCGTCATTCAGAACATCCCGCAGTGCGCCATCGGAAGGTTCAACCACCGCGCGTCCGGTTTCCCAAACGGCCAGGTCCTCCTGACCGGCGGCATGGACTGCGGATTCTGCATCCCGGCGCCCTTCGAAGGCATCATGCTCTCGAGCTGCGTGATCTACAACCCGTAGGCATGCCCTGAAGGACGGCTCCGGTTCCGGCGCGCGAAGCGCACGGCTCCCCGATTCCCGGGTTCCGGCCGCCGGCGTCCCTGATGTATAATGTCTCCCTGCGGGCTCCGCCCGCAATCCGCCGGATTCCGCCCGGCCGGCAAAGGAGGAGACATGAAAGCAGCAGCAGCAGCCGTCTGCGCCGCCCTCGTTCTCGCACCCGCGCTCGAGATCTTTTCCCAGACAGCCGCCGGCCCGGCCGACATCGCCGACCTGATGCCGCCCGGCGGGGAAATGAACGCGAAGGATTCCGTCTACGACAGGTGGGCCGCCCTCGCGGGCGAGCCGGGCTCTGCGGCTGCGGCCGCGTTCATCGAAAGGAACTTCGTCGTCCGCGACGGCGCGCTCGTCGCATCGGGGTCGCCCGCCCCCGGCACGAGAATCACCGTCGAGGCCGCCCTCGAGAGGATGGCCGGCGCCGACGTGGTCTTCTTCGGCGAGCAGCACAACCAGGCGGGGGCCCACCTGCTCGAAATACTCCTCCTCCGCCTTCTCGACCGGCGGAACGGGGCGGACGTGTGCATGGAGATGTTCGAAACCCAGAGCCAGGGGATTCTGGACGAGTACATGTCCGGCGCAATCGACGAGAAGAAGTTCACGGAGAAGCTCGAGGCTCCGGAAATCCGCGGGCTCTGGCAGAATTACCGGAAGGACTACAGGCCGGTGGTGGAGTACGCGAAGAGCCGCGGCCTCCGCCTCGCCGCCGGATTCCCGCCAAGGAGGCTGGCCAACGACCTCGCGAGGAAGGGGGAGGAGGCGTTCTACAAGGCCCTGCCGGAATCCGACAGGAAGCTCTGCGCGTCGAAGCTGACCGAGCCCGCCGACCCCTCGTACAGGCAAAGGTGCATGGACGCGTTCGCCGGGGCGGGCGACGTCAGGAGGGCCCAGCTCCTCGCCATGGCCGAGAAGGAGCCGGCTATGCTGAAGAGGTTCAAGCCCATGATTCTGGGCACGGGCGGCCCCGGAGGCGCGCCGCGCGGCATGATGTCCGGCGACCCCGAGCCGCTCTGGAAGGCGCAGCTTCTCAAGGACTCAACGATGGCGGAGACCATCCGCGCGATGATTGCCGCCAAGCCCGGGAGGAAGATATTCGCCGTCGCCGGCGCGGGGCACGTGTCCTACATGGGCGGCGCGGCGGGCGTGCTCGCGGCCCTCTGCCCGAGCCTCAAGATTGCCACGGTGGTCTTCGACGCGCCCAGGACCTCCCCGCCAGAGGAAAAGCCCGGCCCCGCCGCGGCCGACATCCTCATCCTGGGCGACAGAATCGACACCTACGTCCAGGAGCTGCCGGAAGCCGTCACGGTCGAAGCCGCCCGGAAGCGGGTCGCGGAGCTCGAGGCGCTCGCGCTGCTCGCCGCGTACAGGAGCAACGGCGGCGACCAGATGCGGGCCATGGCGGAAATCGAGAAGGCCCGGAGCCTGAAGTTCAAGTTCCCGGTCTGCCCGAGAATCATGACCGAGGAGGAATCCAGGGCGGAGGTCTCGGGCTGGTCGCGCGGCGCCGAGGCCGAGGCGGAGCTCGCACTGCGCGAGAAGGCCCTGCGCGCCTTCAAGCTGCACGCTTCCCAGAAGCCCCTCGCCGAAATCCAGGCCGAAAAGAGCGCCGAGTCCGTGATGGGCTTCTACAGGCCCTCCGAAAAGGTCCTCTACCTGTTCCCCGAGCAGGCCGGCGAAAGGCTCTGGGGCCTCAGGGTGCACGAGACCATACACGCGCTCCAGGACCAGCACTTCGATCTCCAGGCCCTGCATGCGTCGGTCCGGGATTCGGACGACGACGCCGCGCTCACGGCCCTCATCGAGGGCGAAGCCGTCTATCTCATGATGCAGGTCCTGGGCGGAGGGGACAGGCTGGACAGGATGCTCCAAGGCGGCGGCCAGGGCCACCCGCGTGCGCCCGGGAGCGGCCCGCCGCCGGCGCCGGACTACCACGGCGAGAGGACGAAGCTCGTCTACCGCGCGGGAGCGCAGTTCGTGAAGCATCTCGTCGACGCGGGCGGTTGGGAGAAGGTCACCGAAGCGTTCAGGAGGAGGCCCGGGACAACGTCCGAAATCCTCCACCCCTCCCTGTGGATGGAGGGATGGAAGCGGTCGAGCCCGAGGCTTCCTGCTGTGAGGGAGGGATGGAAGGAGCTGCTTTCCGACACGCTCGGCGAGGCGGATTTCTCCATAATGCTGAAGCTGAACGGAGTGCCGGAGGACGAGGCGGCCGCAGCCGCTTCGGCATGGCGGAGCGACCGCTACAGGATTGAGGCTTCGGACGCCGGGACCCGCCTGGAAAGGCTGATCTACGTCAGCACATGGTCCGACGAGGACGCCGCCGCCCGGGCCTCCTCCATGCTCGGCCGCGTGTTCCCCGACGCCAGGATCTCGGCGAAGGATCTCATCTGCGCAATGGTCAGGGAGATGAAGAGCGGGCGGGACTGACCCCGGGGCGCCGTGCCGTCCCGTCGCCCCGGCCGGAGGGGCGCGGGGCGGTCAGTCGGAAAGGACGACGAAGGCGGCAGCCGCTGCCACGGCCGCCGCTGCGATTGCAAGAAGGACCAGCCACGGGCCGAAGCCCCGCGCGGCCGGAGCCTCGGGCTTCTCGGAGATTGTCCTCGCCAGGGACGATTTTATCCGCGGCTCCTGTTCCAGGAACTCGTCCAGCCTCGCCTGGTCCCCGAACGGCCTTCCGCAGTTCAGGCACTCATCGGCTCCGGTCCTGACCCTCCTTCCGCAGGTCGGGCACTTGAATCCATCGGACCCCTCGCCGGGCTTCGGGCCGTCCGGTCCGCCTTCCATGGCCAGGCTTCGCGCCCCGCAGCCGGGGCACTCAATCACGCGGCCGGAAGACTCCTCGCCCGCCTCGAACTCCGCCCCGCATTTCCAGCACGAAATCTTCATCGGATTCGAACCCCGCCCCGGGCCCCGCCGCGGTCAGTACCTGCCGCTCCAGGACTCGTGCACGTCCCTGCCGTCGGAGGAAACCCACAGAATGCCCGCGCCCGCGCTCCTCCCCCACACCGCCCGCAGCAAATCGCGGAGCACCGGCCTCGAGCCGGCATCAAAACAGCCGCAGTACGCCCTGAGAAACCTCAGCCTCCCGGCCCTGGACACCCGCCTCGGCACCGAATTGTTGAGCTGCGCCAGGTTCCTGACGCCGAGCCCCGTCCTCGCCCTCCCCGGGAACGATACTCCGTCGTGGTCCACGAGCCTGACGCCGAACCCGGCCTCCAAATCCTGCACCATGAGGTTGCACGCCTTGAGGTCGTGCGGATACACTCCGGCGGCGTGCATGCGGCCGACCGCAAGGCCGAGGGCCTCGACGAGGAGCTTCAGCCTCCGGCCGTCCCCCATCAGGCCGCCCATGGCCGCGTCCGCGCCCCTGAAGCCTCCCGTCAGGTCCTCCATGAACACCGCGGAGCGCGGCGCCAGGGCAGGCGCGCGCGAGACCACCAGCGCAAGGGGGGCGGCCGCGGGGATTCCGCGGACCTCGAGGCCGGCGCCGTTCAGGTACGCCCTCCTCCCCCTCCCGAATCCCGCAAAGGCCTTGAGCCTCTGGGTGAAGCCCGACGGCACGTACATCTTCCCGACAGCCCCCTTCCCGTCGAGGACGAATCCCGCGCGCACTTCGGCCGATTCGTCCTTCTTGAGCAGCACCGGGCCGCGCTCGGAGAACGACGAGAATGCCTCGGCCGCAGCGGCCGGATTCAGGCCGCGCCTGCAGTAGATTCGCAGCCCGCCCGCCGCAGCCGCGACGAACCCGCTCGAGTCCCGGAGCGCCTTTGCCGTCCTCGACGCATGCCTCGAAATCCTGAGCTTCCCGGCCCTCAGGGCCGACTCCCGGGCGGCCGCATCCCTGGCGAGGCCCTGGGGAGGCCCCTTGCCGAAATACCCGTCGAGGAACCGCTCGAAAAGCGCCTCGCCCCCGTCGCCGAGGGAATTCCTGACGTGGGCCATGTTTTCGACCGCCCCCGCCGGGCTGAGCCCCCCCACGGCCCCGAGAGAGTGCAGGTCAATCAGATGGAACCCGTATCCGCCCGGCTCCCTCCGCGCCAGGACGTTCCCGAGGTGGAGGTCCGGATGGTACACGTCCGCGTCGTGCACGGACCTCACGAATCCTCCCAGGGCCTCGAAGAACGCCCCGGCGGCCGGCCCGGTCCTCCACGAGGAGTCGATGGCAGGGACGGAGTCCGCAATCTCGGCGAACACGATGAACGACTCCGCAGCCGCGCCCGGGCTGCGCGATTCGGCGAAGGCCAGCGCAGGCGGCGTGGGGACACCTCTCTGCGCCACGACGGCCGAAGCGGTCCATTCCCGCCTGGAGGGAGTGGGCCAGAAGAGGCTCGCGATTCTCCCGGCCAGCCCGGATATCCGGTGCCATTTCACCACGAGTCCGGCGCCGCGCATCACGACGCGCTTCCTGTTGCTCTTCACCACGCGGAATCCCGGCGGGACCCGGCCGGCGGCCAGGACCCGGAGCAGGTGCTTCGACTCTTCCGGGAAGCCCGGTCTGAGAATCCACTCAAGGCCGCAGGATTCCGTTTCGCGCTCGGACATCACCTGAGCTGCCAGAGATCGCCGTACACGGACGAGGGGACCGAATCGGCCGCCCCTCCGAACAGGACGCCCTTGAGGGATGTCAGGTCGAAAGCGGCGCAGGGCCTCTCCCGGCCCGTGGGCCTGGCGAGTTCGTCGGAAAGGGCCAGCGCCGACCAGGTTCCCGAAGCCATGTCGAAGGAGAAGGAGTCGGCGAGGCGCTGCGTCCCCGCGTCGCCGCCGAAGACAATCATCCTCGAGTCGATGTTGTCCTCGAACACGGCGTGGAAGGCCCTCGCCGAGGGCGCGCCGGTCGAGGTCAGCGCCGACCACGCCCCGCCGCCGGTCAGAATCAGCGCGAACAGCGCCTGCGTGTAGCCTCCGCCCTGGTTAATCCCCCCGAACACGAGCATCCTCACTCCGTTCACGTCCACGCATGCCCCGTGGCCCCAGCGCGCGTCGGGCGGCGTACCCTGCGGAAAGCCCTGCATCCAGTTGGGCGACACGGTGCTGAAGAGCTGGCAGTCGTAGACGTCGTTGTAGACCGTCGCCGCGTCCCTGCCGCCGAACACCACCATGCCCCCGCTCCAAGGGTTGAGCACCGCCGTGTGCCACGCCCTCGCCGCCGGAGGAGTGCCCAAGGGCGTCACCTGGACCCACGACTCCGAGCCCGGCGCCGACACGTCGAGCGCCCACACGTCGTTGTAGTAGCCGGACCCGTCCTCGCCGCCGAACACCACGACGCGCCTGTTCATCGGATCGTACACGGCCGAGTGGCCGTACCTGGCGGCAGGCGGCCCGGACGCCGTTATCTGCGTCCACGCCTCGGACCCGGCCGTGAGGTCCAGCGACCAGCACGAATCCGTCCTGGCGCCGGAGGCGTCGCGTCCTCCGAACATGACCATCCTGTTGTTCCTCATATCCGAGGTCAGAGTCGCACCGCATCTGGCCGCCGGCGCGCCCGCATCCGCAATCTCCGACCATGCCTGCGACACCGTGACGGACGGATCCGGGGACGCGCTGCGGTTCTGCGCCGCGTCGGTGCAGAAGACGGTGATTGCCTGGCCGAATGCTCCTCCGGGTATTGCCGCCGAGAAGGTCCCGTTGGCCCCCGCGGCGACGCTGGCGGTTCCAAGGGTGTACGAGTTCAGGACCGTGACGACTGCCGAGGGCTCGACGCACATGTAGCCGCCGGAGATCCTCACCGTCCCCCCGGCCGCGTATGCCCTGAGAAGGCCTGTTTCGGCCTGTTTCGGAGGCACCGAATCGTGGTACACGGCAAGCGTCGCTGCCGCCGACCGGTTCCCGGCCTCGTCCGTGGAGACCGCTGAAAGCACGTTCGACTGCTGGGGCTGCAATGCGACCTGGACGGAGAAGACGCCGGAGGCGTCGGCCCTGGTCGAGGCCGGAAGGAGGGCGCCTGAGACCGCGATCCGGCAGTTGGGTTCCGTGAGGCCGGAAAGGGCCGCGATCTGCTGGTTCGTCGGACTCGTCAAGGCGTTCAGGGCAGGAGCCGCAGGCGGAACCGGGTCGTGAAGCACGTTCGCCACGGCCCAGCCGCTGAAATCGGACCCGATTGAGTATCTCACAGCCAGGTGGTTCGGGGTCTCCGACGCAGGGGCGGTGGAGAGGGTGAGCCCTATCGAGAATCTGCCGGCGCCGTCGGCCGTGCCGGAAGCCTGGACAGTGCCGATTATCTCCACGGCTGCGCCCGGCTCCGCCGTGCCGCCGACGGAAATCTGTGCGGCATTCGTCGGCGTCTGCAGCGGATCCAGGACCGGGGCGCCGAAGACGGGGTCGGCGGACGCGGGTTCGTCCATGACGTCCCTGTCGCCGCAGCACGAAAGCGCAATTGCGGCGGCGGCTGCGGTCGCGAAGGCCGACAGGCGCATCAGGCGCCGCAGTCCGGTCCGTCCGGTGGAAATCTCCTTTTCCCCCCGCATCATGCGCATGCAACGCCTCCGGAATCCAAGGCCCCAGGGGCTGACCGCCCCGCCTCATGCTGCGGCCCGTCCGCCTCGTAGAGGAATGGCAGGTTACATTATACAGTCGGAGGAGCATATCTCAAGCCGGCTCCCGCCGGGCCGGAGGTGAAGAGTCCGGATTCTTCGGGCGGCGGGCGACCTGATTCTCCCGGATGTATCGTCGGTCGTTTTCACCGCGGGACCTGCTATCCCGTACTCGTGCTTTCATGCCGCGT
>JBFZBV010000386.1:0-5103 GCA_041308285.1 Planctomycetota bacterium
CGTTCACGCGAGGGCGGAGCAAAGCCCGCCGAAGTCTCTTCGTGGGCATCAGACGAAGGAGGGTCGGGTTTCACTCCGCCACGCTCGTCAGGACGAAGGCGGGTTGGGGCGAGGATCACGGCACTGAGTGCCGTGGCTACATGGACGCTCCCGCGGATGCAGCCGCCCCGCTCGGTTGGAGCGCTAAGCGGTATGGGAGGTCGAGGACTCCGGGGCCAGGCGTGATTCCCTCGACTGTGGTATAGTCTGCATTGGCAGGCCCTGCATGGGGACCGATCGAACGGAATCAGGAAGTGGAGGTATATCGTGGCTGGACGGAACGAAATCCGCACACTGTGCCGCCGGATCAAGGATTCGCCGCTGCGCCACGCCGCCTCGGCAGCGGCATTCTCAGCCCTCTGCTTCCTCTTCCCCCTGCAGTCCGCCCCGGCCGCGGAGGAGCCTTCGCCAGCCGAGCGGTACGAGCGCACGCTGGAGCAGATTCGGTCCCTGCTCCGCGAGGCGTGCGGCAAGGCGGGCGTGCCGTTCGAGCGGCTCGGATACACGTCCAAGGATCTTTCCGTCCAACGCGACGAGTTCAGGCTCGAGACTTTCGACGCGCTGATTTCGGATCCCATGATCTTCAAGATTACCTGCGATTCCTGGGGCGCCGGGCTCCGGAACAGCGTGCGGGACCCGGTTTCGGCGTTCGACGCGCTTGCGCGCGCGAACGAGGCCGGCTTCTTCAACCTCGGCGCTTCGGACGAGCCCAATCCGGCGGATCCGTTGTCCTTCTGCATCGAGCAGGATCGCAGGATGCATGGGATCGCAGGAAGGGATTTCTCTCCCGAGATGGAGGGAACGGCGCGGGAGGCGTTTTCCGGCCTGCCTTCGGACTTCCGTGCTGCGCTCGGACGCTGCCTCGAAGCGATGGTCCGCAGCGCGGTAATCATGAAAGCCGCGCTGTCCGCGGCAGGAATCGAGAAGGCGGAACCGTTCATTTACAGGCGGGAGACCGACTGGTACGACGAGAAGGAAGGGACGTTCCGGCAGCCGCTGTACGAATTCTGCCGGGCGCTGGACATGAACTCCGTCCTCTTCGCAGGGCGTACCGCGGTCCGCGGGGCGACGAAGTTCTACGCGTTCCTGAAGGAGAAGTATTCGTCGCCCGAGGCCCAGGCCCAGGTCAGACCATTCCGCCTGGAGACTCCCCTGGGGCGCATCGTGGTGGCGGGGCCGGGCAAGGACGCGCACGAGAAAGGGCGGTATTTCCTCCTCGTTGACCTTGGCGGAGACGACAGCTACGGATCCGGGGCCGGCGGGGCGGATTTCGGCCAATACGCGAGCCTGTGCGCGGACCTGGGCGGCGCGGACGCGTACGCGGCGGCGAAGGACGATCCGCCGTCCTTCGGCGCAGGCGTGTGCGGAATCGGGATGCTCTTCGACGTTTCGGGCAACGACGCGTACGAGGCGCATTCCGAGGCCCAGGGGCACGCGTACTACGGGACGGGAATCCTCATGGACGAGGCCGGGGACGACCGGTACACGGTGACCAGCGGCGGCCAGGGCTTCGCCGGGTTCGGCGCTGCGGCGCTGCTCGACGCGTCCGGGAACGACGTGTACACCTGTTTCCACCTCTCCCAGGGCGCAGGAGCGACGCGCGGCGTCGGCGCGCTGGTCGACGGATCGGGCAACGACGTCTACGCCGCCCGGGACGACGAGATTGTCCTGCCTTCCGCCCAGTCGGCCCAGCACAACTCGAGCCTGTCCCAGGGCTGCGGCGTCGGCCGCCGCGCGGACATGGCCGACGGGCACAGCGTGTCCGGCGGCATCGGCATCCTGGTCGACGCATCGGGCGACGACAAGTACTCGGGCGGTGTCATGGCCCAGGCGCACGGGTACTGGTACGGGACAGGCGTGCTCATCGACTACGAAGGGAACGACGAGTACAAGGCGGCCTGGTACGGGCAGAGCACCTCCGCCCACTTCGGCCTGAGCTACATGCGCGACGCGAAAGGGGACGACAAGTACGTCTCGCTCATCAGCCAGAACCTCGGGAACGGCCGGGACTTCTCCGTGTCGGTTTTCGAGGACGACGAGGGGAACGACTCGTACACCGTCGTCGACCGCGGCGCGGGCTGCGGCAACGTGAACGGGGTCGGCCTTTTCCTGGACCTCGCCGGCGACGACGCCTACGAAATCCGGTCAAGGGAATCGATGGGGATTGCGATTCTCGAGGCCGCTCAGTCCTTCTTCCGGCGCGAGACGCCCACAATCGGCCTGTTCGTCGACGCCGCAGGCAAGGACAGCTATACGTGCTCCAAGGCCGAATTCGCGCTGCCGGACATGACCAACGGTTCCGCCTGGGTCAGGACGAAGAACCGGTACGAATTCTCCGCAGGCTGGGACAGGGAATGAAGCCGGGGTGGCGTTGTGAGAGGTGAGAGGTGAGAAGTGAGAGGTAAGAGGTGAGAGGTAAGAGGTGAGAGGTGAGAGGTGAGAAGTAAGAGGTAAGAGGTGAGAGGTAAGAGGTAAGAGGTGAGAGGTAAGAGGTAAGAAGTGAGAGGTAAGAGGTAAGAAGTGAGAAGTAAGAGGTGAGAAGTGGGAAGTGAGAAGTCAGTAGTCAGTCATCAGTCATCAGCAATCGGCAAGGCGCAGGATGTAGCCGCCCCACTCTGCTGGGGCGCCATCTGCAACTCCTGCTGCCTCGAACATTGAGTTTGCATGCGAGAGGCGTACAGGATGGAACCTACGGCCCCGGCAATCTCGACGTCCTCCCTCACGCGCCGGTTCGGATCGCTGGCCGCGGCGGACCAGGTCACGCTCGAGGTCGCCGCAGGGGAGGCCTTCGGCCTGCTCGGCCCGAACGGCGCGGGCAAGACGACGCTGCTCAAGATGCTGACGACCCTACTTCCGCCGACCTCGGGCAGCGCCCAAGTCGCGGGGTTCGACGTCATCCGCAGGCCTGCGAGCGTCCGGCGCGTCATCGGGTACGTGCCGCAGATGCTGTCGTCGGAAGGCAAGCTCACGGGATACGAGAACCTGCTCGTCATGGCCAAGCTCTACGACGTGCCGCGCCGCGAACGCGGGGAGCGAATCCGGCACGCGCTGGAGTTCATGGGGCTCGACGGCGTCGCGGACAAGTGCGTGGGGGAATACTCGGGGGGCATGATACGCCGCCTGGAAATCGCCCAGTGCATGCTGCACAGGCCGCCCGTGCTGTTCCTCGACGAGCCGACCGTGGGGCTCGATCCCGTCGCCCGGCGCGCGGTATGGGACCACATCGAGCAGATTCGGTCCGAATTCGGGACCACCGTCGTGCTCACCACCCACCTCATGGAGGAGGCCGACATGATGTGCGACCGGGTGGCGATAATGCACCTCGGCCGCGTGGCCGCCATCGGATCGCCCTCGAGCCTCAAGGCCGCCATGGGCGACCCCGGCGCGACGCTGGACGACGTGTTCATCCGCCACACGGGCGCGGACCTCGAATCGGGAGGGAACTACCGTGACGCCGCAAGAGTCCGGCGCACAATCCGCAGGCTCGGCTGAGGCGCGCACGCCGCCTCCGGAACCGGGAGCGGTCGAAGCGGCCGTGCGCTTCTGGGGCAAGACCGCTGCCATCACCGAGCTCGAGCTCCGCAAACTCCGCCACGATCCCACCGAGCTCGTGGTCAGGGCCGTCCAGCCGCTCCTGTGGCTTCTCGTTTTCGGCCAGGTAATCGCCGGCGTGCGCGGTTTCCCGACGGGCGGGATTCCGTACCTGGACTTCATGGCCCCGGGCATCCTGGCGCAGAGCGTGCTGTTCGTCGCGATATTCCACGGGATTACGATAATCTCGGAGCGCGACCTTGGGATACTCCAGAAGTATCTCGCGAGCCCGGCCCCGCGCGCGGCAATCGTGCTCGGCAAGGCGCTGTCGTCCGCGGCGCGCAGCCTCGTCATGGTGGCGCTGATTTACGCCGTCTCGGCCGTCCTGGGCCTGTCCGTGAACTGGCATCCGGCGGCGATGGCCGCGGTCGCGGGCATCGCGGCGCTGGGAGCCACGCTGTTCTCGAGCCTCTCGCTCATCATCGCGTGCCTCGTGAAGACCCGCGAGAGGATGATGGGCATGGGCCAGCTGCTGACCATGCCGCTGTTCTTCGCGAGCAACGCAGTGTACCCGATCTCGATAATGCCGCCCTGGCTTCAGGCTGTCTCGCAGTTCAACCCGCTGACCTACGAGGTGGACGCGCTCCGGGCGCTGATGCTCGCCGGCGGCTCGTCCGAATACGGCATCGGCCTGGACTTCGCCGTGCTGCTCGGGGGCACCGCCGTGCTCGTGATTATCGGCGGCCGGCTCTGCCCGAACATCGTGCGCTGAGAAGCGTCCCGCTTCAGCAATTGGCTCTTTTCCGGGAACTGTGCCGCAGTTAGAGTCCGGGGTGCCCATCGGAGTCAGAGTGTCTGTTTATATCGAGACGTACTCAAAGCCTTCGGCTTTATCATTTGACTCTGTTCCGGGGGATGAACAGCGGTTCGAGACCGGGGCCGAGCGCTCTGCTTCGCCCGCGCACCGGCCGCTGGGCGAAGGCGGGTTGGGACGAATGGGAGGGCGAAGGGTTCGACAAGCTCACCCTCAGCCCCCGAGCCTGTCGAGGGGCTCCAGTTGAGCCACTCGTGTGCATTCTGGAGTGTGCATGGGAGGGCGAAGCTCTGCTGAGCCACTTATCTACGTTTCGGAGTGGCTCGCCAGGAGGCTCGCCCTCCCAGACATTCCGGAACAATCGTGCCAGGAGGCTCGCCCTCCAGGACGTTCCGGAACAATCGCGCCGGGAGGCTCGCCCTCACAGCGGAGCGAAGCAATCTCATGGTCAAGAGATCGCCACGTCGCGCTTCGCGCTCCTCGCGATGACCAGTCGCAAGTCCCCCAGACGCATTTTAGTCGTTTCTGGGTGCCGCAGCGCGGCATGAAGGACTGAGGTGAAATGGGGGGAAAAAAGCAGGGGCGGGTCCGAGACCCGCCCCTGCGATCGCCCCTGCACGGATTCCGTGTCGAGAACCAACGGCACTTCGCCGATTTTTGCCAGCCAGCGCATATGGCTTCCGAAGACATTTGCGCGCCCGGCTCCCGGATAATTCACG
>JBFZBV010000387.1:0-3958 GCA_041308285.1 Planctomycetota bacterium
CCAGGGGTGAGAAAATATGGTTTTGAAAAATCATGTCAAAGGAAAAATGGACGCGCAGCAGGCGGCGGGGGATTGGCACGGTCGAATGTCCTTGCGCTCGATGATGCTCTGAAGGATTGGCGTCCGGAAGATTTTTTTTCCTGCTGCGATTTTTCCGCCGTTCCGATCGGCCCGGCCGGTACGCCGCGCGGTGGTCCGCCGTCCGGATTAGGCCCGGCCCCGCGGAGGGACGCGGATGCCGCCGCCGTAGAGCGAGCGCAGAACGGCCTCGATGCGGTCCAGGAAGGCCTTTTCCTTCAGCGTGGACGTGGGCGTCGGCTCGAACCTGTCGTACTTGAAGCTCGTCCCGCCGCCGTAGAACGCAGCGCCGTGGTGCCCCGTGCGGAGGCCGAAGCCTCCCGCTGGATAGCCTGCGTGCACGTATTCGGTCCTCGCCGTGTACTCGCTGTTCTGCACGCGCACCCTGGCTCCCCCGGCGAGCTTCTCGACCCGGACGACGAACTTGTACCTGATTTGCAGCTTCTCCCTGCCGAGCAGGTTCCTCGAGTACATCGTGTCGGACACGCCGTGCAGCCAGTCGGTGATCACGATGCCCGAGGCGGAGTCGACGGAAGCGAGGGGGGTGTCGCCGAGGACCCTGATTGCGGCTTCCCAGACCTTCTCGACCGGGGCGTTGAAAGACCTCTGCACGGGGTATCTCGGGCGCGGGGCTACGTCGAACGCGCTGCATCCCGCGGACGTCGCGAAAAAGAGGATTGGCAGGGCGGAAATCAGTCCTTTCATAGCGTCTCCTTCTGCCGGCCGGCCGGGCCGGGACCGCGGAAATCCGTTCCTATGCGATTATACCAGAAAAAAGGCCGGGCGTCCGCCGCCGGGCGGGAACCGCCGGCTCCGCCGGGCCGGCAAAGGGCACGGCGCGGAGCGCCTCCGTCCGGAGGGCATCGTGAGGCGCCTCCCGGGCGGCGCATCGGGTCCGCGGCAGGTCGAACCTGTAAAATGTCTGTAACAAACCGCCGGGGCCTGGTCCTTTGACGTTGATTTTCCTTCGCCGCTCGGGCACCATCGCTTAAAATAATATCAAGATTCGGGCCGGCCGGGGAGCTGGATTCGACGGTTTGGATTGGGGGTGCCTATGGAGCTTCGGACCTTGTTCGCGCTTGCGGCCGCCGCGCTATTCGCGATTTGCGCGGCCCCGGCATTCTCCGTTGAAAAGCCGGAGGAAAAGCCCGTCATAGAGGATCCCACCCTCACGGGGGAGGAGGTCAAGGACTCCTCCAAGCTCGAGGAGATACTCGCCACCACGTACAGCAAGCGCCAGACGGCGCACTTCTTCCTCGAGACTTCCTACCCGATGGACGCCGCCAAGGACTACATCAGATTCTGCGAGGTCCAGTACGCGGAGTTCCTCAAATGGGCGGACCTTCCCAAGGACCACAACCTCTGGGGCCAGAGAGCCCACATCGCAATCATCGGCAACAAGGGCGAGTGGGAGGCCCTCATGGACTACCAGAACCGCAGCATGCCTCCCAGGGAGAGGGAGATGCGCAAGAAGGTGGGCGGAATCTGGAACTCGCACCCCCCCATGGTGTTCAACTACTCGCACGAGGGATCATCGGCCGACGCGGACAAGCTGCACGTCTTCCACAGCCTGACGCACCTCTTCCTGCACGGCTTCACCGGTTCGGCCCAGGACGGGTTCATACCGTGGCTGTACGAGTCGTTCTCGTTCCACAGGGAAATCGAGCTGTTCGGCGCCCTCGGCGCGGGCTGCATCGCGTTCGAGACGCAGGCGGAGAAGGACAAGGACAACGCGTGGACCGATCCGGACGACTGGATTAAGCTGCTCAAGAAGGAAGTCCAGCAGAAGAACGACGAGGAATTCGTGATATTCTGGCACAAGAACCTCATGGACATCCCCAAGCCGACATACGTCAAATCCTGGTCCCTGATTCAGTTCTTCCTGAGGGACGCCGCTGCCAAGGCCGACTTCCTGCGCTTCCTCAAGATGCTCAAGACCAAGGGCGACCAGCACAAGGCGCTCAAGATGGTGTACAACATGGAGCCGGACGACATCGACAAGGAGTGGCGCTCCTGGATTAAGAAGCAGAAGTCGAAGAAGCTCACGCGCAAGGAAACCAAGAAACCCGATGGGGGGGACGACGAATAGGAGCCGGAGGGGCGGGCCCGTGCCCGGGCCGGGCCTTCGATTCCCGGGGTGCTGACGGTTCAGCCCCGATGCCGCCTGGGCAATCCTCGAATCACTGCTTCTCCCTGTACGCTATGACGACCTGGCCTTCCCAGACGTCGTCGTTCGTCTTTCGGGGGCGCTGGAGTTTCACTTCAGCCGACTTGAGGAAGCTCCTCCTCTTCTCGACCTCCCACAGGAACTTCGCCGTGTCCCTCCTGCGCACGCTCTTGAGCTTCATGTCGAACCTGTACTCGACGAAGTTCCTCCCCTTCACCTCCCTGGGCGAGGGAAGGACGTACTGGTCCGAGGATATGCCGCTCGAGTTCGCGGTGTTGTCGAAGAACGTGAGCCAGTTGCCCTTGCTCTGCTCCTCCTGCCTCGCCTTGGCCGTGATTCCGGCCTGCACGTAGGTCTCGAGCGTCGGCACTATGCCGGATATCTGCTTGAAGAGGTCCCTGTCCCTCTGTATGTAGCCTTGCTCGGCGGAGAGATCGCTCATGTTGAGGCCCACCCAGCCCAGGGCGACCCCCGACGTGGCTCCGGTCACGACGAGGAAGAGCTTCGCCGCCTTTGTCCCGAACGTCGATGAGGCCTTCATCACTGCCCTCCCTGTATTTCGCCGCGGATGTCGAACGTGTAGAGCCCGTCGTCGGTCTTCTTTGGAGGGCTGTAGGTCTCCGCCCTCGAGAACGGCTGGTAGGTCTTGAGCTTGTTCAGGATGCTGTCGATGGCCACGGGGGAATCGATGACGCCGGATATGGAGAAGCTGGTCTGCGTAATCTGAATCTTTTCGACGTCCAGGTGGCGTACCCCCGAGGCGCTCTCCACGCGGCTTGCCAGTTCGCTCCAGTACGTCAGCACGGAGCTTATTTGAGGCACGTCCCTGTCGGTGCCCTTCCCGACCAGCTCCTCGAGCCTCGAGGACATGAGCTTCTTAATCGCCGGCACCGCCGTCTGGCGCGTCACGGCCGGCATCTCCTTCACAGGGATAATCCTGGTGCACAGGTCCAGGGCCGCCTTCGCAATCTTCTTGTGCTCTTCCCGGGCCACCTTTATCTTCGAGTCCAGGTAGAAGCCGAGCACGCACAGCAGAATCAGGACGCAGGCGGACATGAAACAGAGCCCGGTCTTGATTCTGTCGAATTTCCTCTGGAAGGCGAATTCGCCCTGGCGGAAATCCACGAGGTCGAGGTCGGTTCCTATCCCTTTGAGGGCGAGGCCGACGGCGAGGGCGGGGAATACGCCGCAGCCTTCCGCAAGGGCGGAAACCCTCGTCCCGGGCCGCGCCTCCACGTCCTCCAGGCGCGCGACCTGCGCCCCCAGGGCTTCGGCCAGGAGTTTCCGGAACGTCTCGTCCCCTCCGAAACACCCCGAGACGTAGAAGGCCGCCGAGTCGAACTGAATCGACGCCGACAGGAGCGACCTCTTCACCTCCCTCGCGATGGTCCCGGCCGCAGCCTCGATCGCGCCGCTTTCCAGGGCCGGAGGCAGGGACTGGTCCCCGCCCTGCGCGCCCAGAGGCTCGGGACCCGGATTCGCCGGAACCGTCGGGGGCAGGGAGACCGAGTCGAGCGCGGTCTTGACCGGCCTCACCAGGGCCATCTCCCCGTCCCGGGAGACGAGGAAGCCCGTGGAGTTCGGCTCGACGTTCACCAGGACCGAAACGGCCCCCTTCCGGAATATCCCCAGGGCGGAGCCCAGGTTGAACAGCGCAGGGAGGTCGAGTGCGACCGTCTGCGGGTCGATGCCGGCCATCGCGCAGGTGGACAT
>JBFZBV010000388.1:0-2926 GCA_041308285.1 Planctomycetota bacterium
AACAGCACGGGGCTGTAGCCGTCTTCGCCGCGTTCCGCCTCGTGCCTCAGCGCGCTCTCGACCACGCGCACCGCCTTCCTCGCGGCCGCCCTAGACAGGGCCGGGATGCCCGGCCGCGGGCCGACGCGGGCATCGGCGCGGGCCATGACCGCCCCGGCCGCGGCAATCGCGGATTCGAGCGCGGATCCCGGCGAAATCCGGCCTGTCCCCGCCTCGAGAATCGACGCGAACACCTCGCGCAGGGAGTCGTGGACGCTCTCCCCGAAGGCCGCCGGGCCGGGGTCCTCGACGTCCTCGGGCGGGTCGGAGGCTTCGGCGCCGAGCACGCGGCTCAGGAAATAGGAGAACGGGCACGCGGCGTACGTCTCGAGGTCGCTGGCCGAGAAGGGCCCCGCACCGGGGTGGATTCTGCGCAGGATTTCGAGCGCCCCGCCCTCGATTCTCCCGTCGAACCGCCCGATTCGCGGGCCGTACCGGCCTTCGAGCATCAGGCCGGCGAGCGATGCATGGCGGTAGGCGTCGCCGATCCGTCCGAGCTCGGCGGTCCTCCCGCGCCTCGGGAGGCGGAGGAAGTAGGCGAGGTCGTGCTCGGCGACGGACACGCACTCCGAAAGGTCGGCGGGATACGGGTGGCGAACGCCGACCTTCCGGAAGCCCGGGTGCCGGGCGAGATCAGCGAAATCCGCCCTTCTTCCAAGGACGTCGGAAAGCGCGTCCAGGATGAAGAACGAGGGCAGATTCGGCCTGCCCGAGGCCTCGTCGGATCCGGGATACACGAGCACGGCCTTGCGTGAGGCCTGCGAGAGCGCCGCGGAGAACAGGAACCTCTCCTCCGCGTGCCCCCGGGAGCTCGGTTCCAGACGGCCGTCCTGCCCCGCCCGCGACATGGCGCGGTTGGCGGCCTCCCTTTCCTCGTCCGGCAGGACCGGGTCCTGCCCGATCGCGCGGGGGAAGACGCCGTCCGTCATGCCGGGCAGCACCACGGTGTCGAATCCGAGCCCCCTGGCGGACATCGCGTCGGCGATGGTTATGCGTTCGCGGAGAGGGGCGCCGGCCGGGCGCGATGCGGAGGCGCAGGCCTCGAGCACGGCCGCCTCCGCCTCGGGCGCGGTCGGGGCGAATCGGAACGAGTCGAGCGCCGCCAGGCCGGACAGCGACTCCGTCAGAGCCTCGAAGGCCGCATCGCCGGCCTGCCCCACGGACCGGGCCATGGAGGCGACGCCCCGAGCCGCCTGCACGAACTCCCTCCACGACCTGCAGCCCTTCCAATCGCGCGCGGCCTCGAACACGGCCTCGAGCACCGTCCGGAGCCGCTCGCCGGCCGGGCCGGCCGCAGCCGCCGCCCTCATCCACGCCTCCTCCCCCGACGTCACCCCCGCCTCGGCCGAGAGGCGGTCCCATTCGGGGACCGGTTCGGGCCCGTCTGGCGCGGCGCTGCCCGGTCCAGCGGAGACCGCTTCGAGGAGGCGCATCGCCGCGTCGCGACGGAAGTCGAGGCGCAGCGCGTCGAAGAAGGTCCGGAGCGCCCTCGCCGGCCCGGACGAGGCCGCGGCAAGCCCGCCCTGGACGAAGACCGGGATTGAGAGCCTCTCCGCCTCCGCCCCCGCCTCCCTGAGATCGGGCCCGGCGCTCCTGAACAGCACGCCGACGCTGCCGTCGCGGGCCTCGGCGAGCGCCGTCCTCAGGACCTCCCTGATTTGGGACTTCGCTCCCGCGGCGGACACGATTTCCAGGGCGAGCTTCCCGCCGGCGGGCGCGTCCATGATTCCGCGGGCCGCTTTCGGCACGGCGGGCCTGGCAGGCTCGATCCGGAAAGTCCGGGAAATCCATTCCAGCGTGGGCCTGCCGAAGTCCGACCATCCGTCTGGCGTTTCCGGCACGAGGAAGACGGGTGGCGCGAACCGGGCGGCGGCGGCCACGACACGCCTCTGGAGCGGCGTGAGGTCGTAGAAGCCGTGGAAAACGACCGCCGCCGCGCCGCGCAGCCGCGCCGGGGCCGACGTGCAGGCTGCGGCGCAGGAGAACAGCGCCGCGGTGTCGTAGAATCCCGCCTCCTCCAGGCTGCGGCGGTACAGGCCGTGCAGCAGGCCGGTCTCGGCCGCCCTCTCCCCGGGCCGGTCCTGCCGTGCGCCGGGGGAGAGCCCGCCGCCGGCGCAGCCCTCGTCGATGTCCGAGAAGGCCGCGAGGAGCGCCGACTCGACCCCCCCGGAAGGAGGCGATCCCGAGAAAGGCCCGCGCCCGCGGGAGGCGAGGATGCGTGAGAGCGCGAAGCGCGGCCCGGCGGGCGGAACGGGCGCCAGGCCGCGGTCGAGAAGCCGGTCCTCCGCCATGAGCCTCGCGAGGTCGAGCAGCGTCAGGAAGCGCACGTTGAACAGGCCCTTCAGAGATCGGGCGGCGAGGGAAACCAGGCCGCGCCGGCACAGGTTGGTCGGCACGACGACGGCCAGGGGGGAGGTCGGGTCGGACCTCTTCGCCGAGGAAAGGAAGCCGATGAGAGCCTGGTCGAGGGCCCTGCCCGGCGGCGCGGCGATGATGGCGGGTTCAATCATGCCCGAAGGTCCATGTCGAGCGAAAACCGTTTCGCACTCAATCATAACCCGGACGAGCCGGAACCAAACAGGTTGGGTCGCCCGGGTGATAACGCGCGTTGCGCGCGTGGAATCCGGATATCTCTGGAATTTCTACAAGAATATTATCGCCAAGCGACTATTGGTAACTATATCGCCGCGCCCGCCGGAAAAAAGCCCGGTCCGGGAGAGCGGCGGGCCGAGGCCCGGCCCCGGCCCGCCCGGCGCAGCCGGAGGTGAAGAGTCCGGATTCTTCGGGCGGCGGGCGACCTGATTCTCCTGGATGTATCGTCGGTCGTTTTCACCGCTGGACCTGCTATCCCGTACTCGTGCTTTCATGCCGCGTATTCGTTCCCGTC
>JBFZBV010000389.1:0-3866 GCA_041308285.1 Planctomycetota bacterium
GAGGATTAACACTCCAGGGCGGGCCGCGGACCGGCGAAACCGACCCCTCTCGAATAACAAGTCAATTGTATTAGATATTTTTCGCAAATCCAACATCAAACTCGGCTATATGGCCGTGAGAGCGCAGGGACGGCTTGCGGATGCAGCCGCCCCCGGAGCGAAGCCCGCCCCGCCTTCGCTCTGATGAGCACGGAAAAGCTTCGGCGGGCTTTGCTCCGCCCTCGCGCCGACTACCAGGCGAAGGCGGGTTGGGGCGGATATGCGAAGATCACGGCAATCCGCCTTCGCTTTGATGTATTGCTTGTAGCTTCTGCGGACAGGCTCCGTGCCGCGGCTGCATCGGCAGCCCGGCTGATTCAGCCCGGCCGGAACTTTCACGGGCGGAGAGCGTCCCAATAAGCGAGAAGCGGTCCCGCCCGGGCCGGCGCCCGGGCTTTGAATTGCCAGTGAACCGTCTTTGAAGTATATTGCTTGAACCATGGCGGAGGCTCCGCATGCGCCGGCGCGCAAGGGGGCTCTCCGCAGAGGCTAATCCACTCGAAATCCTTGATTTGCGGGGGTGATAATGCCGACCGTTCGTTCAATCAAGCTTTCCGCCCTGCCTTTCCTCGCGGTTTTCGCGGTCGCAGCCTGCTTCGCAGCCGCGGCCGCCGCAGAGGAGGCCACCGAACCCGAGAGGCGGCTCCCGGACGAAAACACAATCTACATCCCTTACAAGGACCTGAAGGACGTTTTCGGCAAGGAGGGAGGAGGCGTTTTCCTCCCCTACCAGACCTTCCTCAAGCTCTGGAAGAAGAGCCGTCCGCCTGAGCTGGAAGGACAGGCCGGCCAGGACCTTCCTCCGGCCGTGACCGTTGCCAGGTACCAGGGCATCGTCAAGGACGAGGCGGTGACCTTCAGCGCCGAGTACCAGGGGCAGGTCTTCAGGAAAGGCTGGGCGCCGGTCCCCTTCGCCTTCAACAACCTCGCAATCTCCAAGGTCTACCCGGGCGACGGCAGGTCGGTGCTCGCGCCGTCGGGCGACGGGTACGTCCTCATGGTCCCGGGCCCGGGCGCGTTCAGCCTCAAGGTCGACTTCGTGGCGAAGGTCGGCGAGCAGGCCGGCAAGCGGTCGTTCTCGTTCAACACGCCGGCGGCCACGCAGTCCAGGTTCGAGGTGATTCTCCCCGGCAGGTCCCTCAAGGTCGACCTCGAGCCGAACCTGGCCGCGACAATCGCGGACGAGCCGGGCGAGACCACCAAGGTCTTCGCCTTCCTCGGCGCCGCGGACCGGATATCCGTCTCATGGGAGCCGCTGCTCAAGCGCGAGACGGCCAAGAAGCCCCTCCTCTCCCCCACCGTGCTCGGAAGGGTGAGGATTGAGGAGGGAATCGTGGAGTCCCTGTCCACGGTGGACTACAAGATTCGGCAGTCGCCCTGCGACGAGTTCAGGCTCGCCTTCCCGGCGGACTACCAGCTCGTCAAGGTTGAAGGCCCGAACATCCGCGAATGGAGCGACGACGAGAAATCCGGGAACGAGAAGATCCTCAAGGTAACGCTGCACACGCCCGCAAAGGACTCGTACAGGTTCTCGGTCCAAATCGAGAAAATCGGCGACACGGCGGGGGAGATCCAAATCCCGAGCCTCCGCGCCCTCGACGTCGTGAGGGAGGAGGGCGTCATCGCCGTCGCCGTGCTCCCGCCGCTCAAGGCCAAGGTCCTGAAGAGGGAGGGGCTCTCGCAAATCGACCTGAACGAGATTCCGAAGGAAATCCGAGTCCAGAACACCGAGTTCGGGTTCCGCTACCCCAGGCAGCCGCTTTCGCTCACGCTCCAGGTGGAGATGATGCAGCCCGAAATCTACGCCGTGGCCCTGTGCCACGTGGACGTCCAGGAGCATCTCGTCGTGCTCCGGGGCGAAATCGACTTCAGGGTCGAGAAGGCCGGCATATTCGCCGTGAGCATCCTGATTCCGAAGGACTTCGTGCCCATGCAGGTCGGCAGGCCCGGGGTCACAGGCGACTGGCGCGTGTCCAAGCGGGACGACCGCCAGGCGCTCGACATCCAGCTCGTCACCAAGACCACGGGCGCCCTGAAGGTGCCGTTCGAGCTATCGAGGAAGCTGGACCAAATCGAGGGGGCCTTCGAGCTGCCCTGGATTAGAATCCCCGCGGCCAAGAACGAGAAGGGCTTCACGGCCGTCACGGTCGCCGACGGATTCTCGATTACGACCGACGAGAAGACAATCACGGGATTCATCCCGGCGGAGGACGAGATTACCGCGGCCGTTTCCCTGAGCCCCTACATCGCCACGGGCATCGGGGACGGCAAAGTCGCCCTCGGCTTCAAGTACCTCCAGCACCCCCTCAACGCGGTGCTCGCGGTGGAGAAGCTCAAGAGCCAGGTCACGGCCTCGGTGCGCATGCTCGTTGACGTGAAGGAGGAGGGGATTAAGGTCGCGCACACCATCGTCTACGACATAAAGCGCGCGGCCGTCCGCGAGTTCTCCTTCTCCCTCCCCGAGACCGTGGACCCGGACAAGGTCGAGATAAAAATCGACGACTGGGAGCAGACGCGCAAGGACCCGAAGAAGGAGAAGGGCCGCGTGGTCTACCAGGTCTCGGTGCACAAGAAGGTAATCGGCGAGGCCAGGCTCACCGTGTCCCACGAAATCAAGATGCAGAAGCTCGAGGAGGTCGGCAAGCGGTCGGCCGAGGCCGTGCCGGACATCAAGGTCAACGACGTCTTCCAGTGGAACGGGTTCATCGCCGTGCTCAAGGGGAACAACATCGTCGTCGAGGAGAAGGAGTCCACGAACCTCGACGTCAAGGACCCGAAGGACCTCCCGGACGACCTCAGGGCCCAGGATCCGTTCATGGGCTACTGGTTCCAGACGCACCCGTACTCGCTGACCCTCGACCTCATCAAGTACAACTACGAGGAGATGGTCACGACGGTAATCAACGCCCTCCACGTGGACGCGGTGCTCACTTCCGAGCGCGAAATCAACTGCTGGGCCGTCTTCGAAATCAAGTCGAAGCAGGCCCAGTTCCTGAGGCTCCGCATGCCGCCGAACGCCCGGTTCCTCGAGGACATCGAGGTCGACGGCAGGTCGGTAAGGCCCTCCAAGACCGAGAAGAGCCAGACCGAGAACGAGTACCTCGTCGACCTGAGCAAGGCCAAGGGCAAGGAGACCGAGTTCTACGTCAGGATGCACTACCAGGTCGCTGATCCGGCCCGCCGGAGCATGGGCCTGATGTCGGCCGGCTTCGCGGTCGTGCTGCCGGTCGTGCTCGCCGAATCCGGCTCCGACCCCGCCCAGGCCGGGTCCACCCCGCCGCCCGTCAACAGGGTCACGCTGGACCTGCACTGCCCGCTCAAATACAAGTACCTCTCCTTCAGCACCAACATGATCAGGCTCGACAGGCCGACCGGCGTCTGGGAGTCGATACGCGACGCGATGCTCGGATCGGCCGAGTGGCGCAGGGCCGAGATTTCGGCCCTCAGGACGGAAATCGGCTCGCTCAAGGCCAGGGCGGGCCACAAGGGGTACGAAACGAACACCGTCGAGAGGAAGACGTTCTCGTTCTACAAGACCTCCGGCGGCGCCGAAGTGAAGATGACCTACATGCACACGGGCTTCTTCGCCTTCCTGGACGTCGTCTTCCTGATTGCGGCCGTGGCCGTGATGGTCGTCCTGCCGTACATGAAAATCGTCGGCCGCGCCCCGGCGCTCCTCGGATTCGCCGCCGGATGCCTGCTCGTCTCGGCCGTCTCCGAGACCCTGACTCCCTTCGCCGGGACGGTCTTCATCGCCACGCTGCTCTCCGCGCTGTTCTGGGCGGGCTTCTTCGTCTTCATAGAGCTCAGGAGCATCTACGCGCTCC
>JBFZBV010000390.1:0-6322 GCA_041308285.1 Planctomycetota bacterium
GATTCGGGACCGGCGGCGGAGCCTCAGGAACTACAACCCGATAATGGGGCTGCGGGGCGTCAGGCTGGCAGCGGCGTTCCCGCGGGTGACGGACGCTCAGCTGAGGGCGCTGTTCCGCGCGGCGCGGCGGGCGGCGGAAAAGGGCGCCGGTGTCGCGGTGGACCTCCTCGTACCCTATCTGACTCTCGTGCAGGAGTTCGTGGCCGTGAAGGAACGGGCCGCGGAGTTCGCCATCGAGGAGGGGGGAGAGGGCGCCGTCCGCTGGCGGGCCGTCCCGGTAATCGAGGTCAGCGGCATCGCGCTGGAGGCTGACGAGCTCGCGCGGCACGCGGACAGGATAGTAATCAGGTCCGACCGGCTCACGACGTCGTCGCATCACCTGGTCCGCGAGGACGCGCACGCGTTCCTGGGCGAGTACGTGGCCCGGGGCTGGTTCCACGGGGATCCGTTCCGAATCATCCAGAAGAGCACGGAAATGCTGGCCGCGGCGGCGATAGACGCGGCCAGGCGCGCGAACCCGTCGGTCCGCGTGATGGTCGCGGGGGACCATTGCGCCAACGACTACAGCCTCATGAGGCTTCTGCGCCTGGGGGTGACCGAGGTCTGCTGCCCGCCCCGGATGGTGCCCCTGGTGAAGCTCATCGCGCACAACCTGGAAATGGCGGGACTGCGGCCGCGGGCGGGCGCGTGCGCCGCCGGCGTGCCCGTGGGCGGCGGGACGCCCTCGATTCCGGAGCCGGGAAACATCCCGCGGGGAGGCGGGAGCCCGGGCACGGCAGCGTCCGGGGCGTGAAGGGGAGGAAAGGCACATGGAGCCCGACCGGCAAAGGCACATGCCGCGGAAAACGATGCGGCTCCCTGCCTTCGGGCCGCTCCTGGCGAGATACAGGGAGTTCAGGCGGACCAACCAGAGGGCGGTCAAGAAGCTGAACGCCCTCGCCCAGACCTTCATGCGCGTGATGAACATCAACCTCAGGCCGGACGAGCCCTTCCGCGTGGAGAACGTGATACACCGCTGCCTCAAGAAGCAGCGGCTCGAGGAGATTGGCGAGGCGTTCAGCCGCGACCTGCCCCGCGACTTCGAGTCGCTGCGGGAATCCATCGAGTCTTACGGCAGGCTCACGGGGGAGGACTGCGCCCCGTTCCTCGATCGGGAGGCGGCAATCCGCGCGGCGTTCCTGGACCAGCTGTGGTTCTTCACGAAGATACTGATATTCAACCTCTGCGACGACCATACGTTCATCAGCCGCATGCGCGACCTGCTGAGGTACGTGACGGAAATCAAGCCGGAAGTGTCCGAGGGGCTCCTGGAGCCGGGGGCCGACCTGGCGGGCAAGCTCACGTCGTTCAACGAAATCGCGCGCGTCCTGCACCAGCGCGGGGACGACCGGTTCTTCGAGACGGTGCGGCGCCTGCACGGCGTGCGGACTTTCTCCCTGGGCCGCGAGAACAGCCTGGAGCTGATGGACCTGGAGGGGACCGAATCCGACCTCGTCGCAGGGCAGCCGCTCGACCACGGGCGGGTCCGCAACAGGGCCCTCAAGGCAATCCTCGTGCCGTACGTCCTGGGGCAGCACGGCGCGGGCCGCGAGGTCCTGAACGTGGCACTCGCCGACGGCATCATCGACACGCAGTTCTCCCTGGGGCTGCACAAGGCGAGCCTGCGCGCGTTCATCGAGGAGGGCACGGGCTCCGCCCGCAACTTCGTATCCCTGTCCTACTACGAGCCGAGGCACCCGCTGTCCTCGTCCGTGGTCGGCAATCGCCTTCGCTACTTCGCGGGGATCCTCGACGCGCTCGGGTACTCGATATACACGGATTCCATCTCGTTCCTGTCCGCGCAGTACAGGATGGGGGCGGCTTCGACGGCCTCCACGCTCGCGGAGACCATGCGGGCCATCATCTCCCTCAAGGACCTCGACGAGGTCCCGGGGATGGCAGACGACCCGAGCAGGATTGTGGAGATTTTCCGCAAGGGGGCGACGAACCTCCTCGGGTTCCTGAACGCCTCGCGCAACTTCCGCTACGCCCTCGCAGGGCAGATGGAGAGATCGACTTTCGCTGCGGTACTCAAGGGGCAGCACCTGAACGCGGGCGACCTCGCCGTTCTCTTCGACGACGAGTTCCCTGCGCTCGTCACCGCAGAGGCGCGCCGGGGAAGAATCCAGGCACCCGAGTGGATGAAGTTCCTAGGCAGCCTCAACGAGGAAATCCTGCGCATGCGCCCGGACGCCTCCCCTCCGACGGCCCAGCCCCAGCCTTCCAATCACGAGTAATGGGACCAGGTCCCGAATTAAAATGGGACCAGGTCCCGATTGCGTTTTAAACCAGGTCCTATGCACGGGCCAAAATCATATAAATCATTGTGCGCGATAATGTTGGGAAAACAGGGTAGATATTTGGGACCTGGTCCCATGAGGTGGTCAAAGCAGGCGTTTAAACTAGGTGAAGTGATGCTGCACGGCACAGGGGTCCGCGGAAGCCAAATGGCCCGGAACGAAGGTCCTGCGGCTAGTCGAGCATGTGGATTACCAGGCCGGACCTGAGCTTGGGCTCGAACCACGTGGCCTTGGGCGGCATGATCTCGCCCGCGTCCGCGACCGCCATGAGCTGGTCCAGGGTGATTGGGAACATCGCGAAGGCCACGGCGAACTTGCCCGAGTCCACGAGCGTCTTGAGCTCGCCGGTCCCGCGGATCCCGCCCACGAACTTGATTTTCTTGCTCGTGCGGGGGTCGTCCACGCCGAGCACCGGCGCCAGCAGGTTCCGCTGGAGGATGTCGATGTCCAGGGAGCGTATGGGATGCCCCGCCTCGAACGTGCCGGGCTTCGCCTCGATGGCCAACCATTTGCCCCCGAGGTACATTCCAATCTCGTGGGCCTTGGCTGGCTCGGGCTGCTTCGCGTCGCGGACTTCGAACTTCTCGGATATCTTCCTGAGGAATGCGTCCTGGGTCATTCCGTTGAGGTCCGCCACGGCGCGGTTGTAGTCGAGAATCCTGAGCTGGTCGTGCGGGAAGTGCACGGCCATGAAGTAGTTGAACTCCTCCTTGCCCGTGTATCCGGGATTCTGCTGTCGCCTGAGCTTGGCCACGCGCCAGCCGGAGGCCGTGCGGTGATGGCCGTCGGCCACGTAGGTGACGGGGATCTTCTCGAAGCCCTTGCGAATCGCCTCGACCTTGGCCTTGTCGTCGACAATCCACAGCTCGTGGCGGATGCTGTCCTTGGCGGTGAAATCGGCGACGGGTTTCGACTTGGTCGCGGCGGAGGCGATTTTGCCGAGCGTCTTGTCCGCGCGGTACGCGAGGAAGACCGGGCCGCAGTTGGCGCCCACTTCGTCCGTGTGGCGGGTGCGGTCGTCCTCCTTGTCCTTGCGGGTGAGCTCGTGCTTCTTAATCAGGCCGGCCTCGTAATCGTCGGCGGCGGCGCAGCCGATGATTCCGGTCTGGCTGCGGCCCCTCCACGTGAGCCTGTAGACGTAATATGCGGGCTTCTCGTCCTGGACGAGCCATTTCCGCTCGCGGAAGAGCGCGAAGTTCATCCTGGCCGTTTCGTAAACCCGGTCGTCGTAGAGGTCTACGTCCTCGGGCAGGTCGATCTCGGGCTTTGTCACGTGGTGGAACGTGTATTCGTCGCCCACAGCCATTTTCCTGGCCTCGTCCGAGTCCAGGACGTCGTAGGGCAGGGCGGGTATCTTCGAGGCGAGCTCTTTTGCGGGCCGAAGGCCCCTGAAGGGATTGACGGTTACCATGGGCGCTCCTTTCATGCCGGACTGTTGAAAACCATGGGATCATAGATTCGGGCCCAAGGCTTGTCAATAGCCCCGGAAGGCCTCGGGCGTGCGCTCTCAGGGGCCGCAACCAGCCCACGGGGCGGTCCCGCCCCAGGGGCAACCTGCAACATTCCTCCCTGCCCTGCGTTGAAAGGTGTGCGGACCATAGGAGGAACCATGTACTCGAGGAAGAACCGGTCCGCGAAGATCAAGATTCTCGCCCTCCTTTCCGCATGCGCCTTCTGCATCGTGCTCCTTGCTCTCGCCGAGAAAGCCGCCCAGAAGAGGTCCGCCTCCGTCGAGGAGGATTCAACGGACTGCGAACTCGAAGAGGCCGTGCCTGCGGAAGAGGAGATAGCGAGATGGGGAGAGGAGGAGGGCGAGGAGGCCGCGAATCCGGCCGAGGCGGCCAGGTACGCGGCGCGGATAGCCGCGCGCGAAGCGGCCATACCGCAGGTGCAGAGGGACGGGGCGGGCGGGCTCGACGTGAAAGGCCCGTACGTCCACCGGAACCTCGCAATCTACCTTGTCCTGGGAGAGGTCGTCGAGTCCGAAGCGCCCCTATGCACGCTCAAAAGGGCGATGAACGAGGGGTTCGTCACGGTGCACGAGACGGAGGAAGTGGAAGAGCTCGCCATCGAGAACAAATCCGCCGATTACGCCGTTTTCGTCCAGGCGGGCGACATCGTGCAGGGCGGAAAGCAGGACAGGGTGATTACGGTGGACCTGCTCCTGGCGCCCTCGTCCGGGAAGCTGCCCATCTCGTCGTTCTGCGTTGAGAGAGGCAGGTGGAGCCGCCGGGGCGAGGAGTCCGAGGAGGTGTTCGACGACAATCCCGGCAAGGTAATGTCCAAGGGGCTCAAGCTCGCCGCCAAAAGCAGGAGGGCCCAGGGCGAGGTCTGGAACGAGGTGCAGGAGCTGCAGGGCAAGCTCCGCAGGCGCGTGAATTCCGAGGTGTGCAGCCCGGAGTCCATGTCGAGCCTTCCGCTGGCCGTGGAAAACGACAGGGTGAAGCAGTCGACCGAAGGCTGCATCGAGGCGTTCATGGATCTGCCCGGGAGGGAGGAATCCGCAATCGGCTTCGTCTGCGCCGTGAACGGCGTGCTGGACAGCGCCGAGATTTACGGGTTCCGGTCGCTCTTCCTTGATCTCTGGCCCGACCTTCTCATGGCCGCGGCGGTCGAGGCGGCGGCGGAACAGGCCGCCGACAAGGGCAGCCCCTGGCCCGCGGCAGCTGACGCGGCGGCGTTCCTCGCGAACACCGACAGGGGCGAAGCCAAGGACATAAGGGTCACCTCGCGCTCGCGCATGGTCGAGAGGAATCTCGGCAAGGACGTGCTGTTCGAGTACAGGAACGACAGCACGGGCACGATGTGGCTGCACAGGAACTACATCAGGAAATGACGCGGGGGCGGCCCTGCAGGATCGAGGCGAGGTCAGCCGGGGGGAACCGCTTTGAAAATCGGTTCCCCCCGCACCCCCTTCCTGAAACTTTTCTTCAATTTCGCATCGATTGCGCGCCCTCGACCAGGACGCTACATCGGCGCGCAATCGATGCGCCTGCAGGCGAAGCAAGACGCTTGCGAAGGTTCAGGTCTTGTCATTGCGAACCCCGATCAACGCTCCCAGGGGGTGCAGCAATCCTGAAAGTCCGCAGAAGCCGCGGCAGAGAACTTCAGGCGAAGGCGGATCATCTCATCGAGATTGCTTCGCTTCGCTCGCAATGACAGGCAAGCGCGGCCGCCAGGAATCACTTCTCCGGTCCCGATCGGTACCGCTGCACCAGTTTGTAAGGTATGACGAAAACCAGGTTGAGCATCGACGATCCGTAGATGAAGGCGGCCCAGACCAGGTTGGCAAGGAAAGCCGTGAAAAGGAACCCGGCGAACAGAACCAGGCCCGGCCTGGATTCAGTCCGGCGCCATTGAGAGTATACACCAATCTTGCATAAACAAGATCCTCGATAGGATATGAAGTCCGTTCACCGCATGAGGACACGGAGAACGGACTGGAATATCTTTTTCACCACAGTCCTTCATGCCGCGGAGCGGCACCCGGAAACGATAAAAATGGATCCGAGCAGCGCTCATGTTCCAATCAGATTCATCGCGCTGCGTATGCCCCCTCACCCTGCCTCTCCCCCCCCGGCGGGGGGAGAGGGGCTGAAAGAGAAGCAATCCGCCCGGAATCGACTGGGAAGTGCTCGATGACACCTTTGCCGTAAGGCGTTCCGCTTTACGCGCGGGCAGGAGAAGCCGCATGCCGACGGACGCGGAGCTCGCTCCGGCGGCCGGAAGGCGGGCGGCTTCAAGCTGCGAAGCAGCTGCGGACCGAAGGCCCGCGGCCGCGCGGAAAGCAGCCCCTTCGTGATCTTCGTGGTGAAAAGAACCTGGGATAGCTCGCGCCCTCATAGCCGCGCTTCTGCGATTTCCGCAGCCTGTAGTCTGGGGTCTGGGGTCTGTAGCCTATTCCAGGAGCCTGGAGTCTGGAGCCTGGAGCCTGAAGTCTGAAGTCTGAAGTCTGAAGTCTGAAGTCTGGAGTCTGAAGTCTG
>JBFZBV010000391.1:0-3633 GCA_041308285.1 Planctomycetota bacterium
GAGATGCCGAGCGCCTTAGACCGCGTGACGAAGTTCTCCAGTTCCCTCACGTTGCCCGGCCAGCGGTAGGATTCGAGCATGGCCATGGCGTCTTTGTCCGCTATGTCCGCGGCCGGAGTCCCGGCTCCCCTGCCCTCGTTCCAGAAATGCTCGATGAGGAGCGGTATGTCCCCGGCGCGGTCGCGGAGGGGGGGGAGGTCGACGAGTATGACGTTGAGCCTGTAGAACAGGTCCTCGCGGAACCTGCCGTCCGCGACCTCGGCGGCTAGTTTCCTGTTGCTGGCTGAGATGATTCGGACGTTCACCTTCACGATGTCCTTCCCGCCCACGGGCCTGAGCTCTCCTTCCTGAAGGACGCGGAGGAGCTTCTTCTGCAAGTCGGGGCTCATCTCGGAGACCTCGTCGAGCATCAGGGTGCCCCCGTGCGCAAGCTCGAACAGGCCCTTCTTGTCCAGGACGGCGCCGGTGAACGACCCCTTGACGTGCCCGAAGAGCTCGGATTCCAGCAGGGTGTCGGTCAGGGCGCCGCAGTTCTCCGATAGGAAGGGCCGGGACTTCCTCGGCCCCTGGCCGTGCAGTAGCTTCGCGACCAGCTCCTTCCCGGTCCCGCTTTCGCCCTGAATCAGGACGGGGACCTCGGTCTCGATTACCCTGTCCAGGATTTCGAAGACTTTGCGCATGGACCGGGCGCTCGTGACGATGGATGAATAGTCGTACTTGAGCGGGCGTTCGGCCGGAGCGAAACCGCCCGACTTGATGGCCTTAATCTCCTCGTCCTGGACTGAGATCCTGTCCTTGAGCCTCGTATTCGCCTCGCTGAGCTCCTCGTTGAGCTTCCGGACTTCCCTGCCGGCCCTGAGGTTCTCCTCGTAGAGACGGGCGTTGTCGAGCGCGATGGCGGCCTGCGAGGCGAATATCTCGAGAACGGCCGCCGTCTCCGCGGTGAACACCCCTTCCCTGAAGCGGTTGTCTATGTAGATGACGCCCGTGGTCCTCTCCCCGGTCTTCATGGGCACGCACAGCACGGAGGAGAGCTTGAGGTTCTGGACGGAATGATACTTGGAGAATCTCGGGTCGGCCGAGGCGTTGGAGGAGAGGACGGCCTTGCCGGTGTCGGCCGCTTCCTTCGCGATGGTGCGGCTTATCTTGAAGTCGGGCTTGCGGATGTTCTCCTGGTCGATGTTCCTCGCGATTTTGAACACGAGTTCGCCCTCCTCGACCGTCATCATGAACCCCCTCTCGGCTGAGGCGATTTCCACCGCCTTGTCGATGATGAGTTCCAGGAGGGCGCCCACTTCGAGCACGGAGGAGAGGGCCTTGTTGATTTCCTGGAGCCTGAGGAGCTTGCGGTACTTGTCCCGGAACTGGAGTAGGAAGGAGGCGGTCCGGGGCTCGGAAATCCTCGAGATTATGGAATCCAGACGTTCCATCTCCCTGCCGGGAGACTGCTCGACGAACTCCCTGGCAATCTCGCGCGGCTGGCCTTCTCCCGGGCGGAGCTCCGACGCGGCGGATTCCACGACGTCCGCGCAGAAGCTCTTCCTCGGGCCTGTCGACATAAAGCCGCTTCGGTGCCTCTCCGGAAGGCCGGTCCAAACGTCCCGGAAGAGAGTAAGCGCCTGCTCGAGAAAGGCGTCCGCCTCCGCAACCCGGCCTGCGGCCACGAGCGATTTGCCGGCGCGGTAGGCGAGAAGCCACTGGAGATCCGGGGAATCGAGGTCCGATGCGATGGAGAGGCCCTGCTTGAAGTGGTCCGCGGCCGCGGCCGGGTCCTTCTCGGTTTCCCCGAGCCTCAGGCACAGGACGGCGTCGAAGGCCGGGTCGCAGCCGGCTTCGCGGGCCGCGCGCGCTGCGTCCGCTTCCCGCCTGCCGGCCGCGAAATCGCCCGCCAGGGCGAGGGCGGCGGACAAGTCCAGCCTCGCCTCCGAGGCTTCCGCCGGAGTGGCGGCAGTGGAGAGCGATTCGACAGCCGCACGGAGCAGTTCAGCCGCCTCTTCGAGTCTGCCGCGATCGCGCATGACAATCCCCAGGAGCCACGAAGCCGTGCCTTGATCAAGCCTGCTGCGGGCGGTGTCGTTGAGCACGGACGAAGCTATGTCCGCGGCCTTGGACAGGTCCCCCAGCCCGGCGAGTGCGAATCCCGCGGCGAGGGACGGGGGCGCGCCCTGAGGATTGCGGGACTCGATGAGGCGGAGCGCGAGGTCGAACTTGTGGAGCCTGACCAGCGACGCCGAATCGTTCCGGCCGTCGCGCTGAGGCTCGTTCATACCTTGAAAGGCGGGAGGCGGATTCATGAGACGCCGGTCACTTGAGGCTCTGGATGTACTTTTTCCACTCCTGTTCCACAACCGACATGTTCAGCTTGCCGAAGCTGTCGTCGTAGGCCCTCTTGAGCCCCTTGCCGGCCCTGAGGGCGATGTAGTACTTGTCGAGGGTGTCCCAGTACTTCCTCTTCTGGTTGACCGTGTACTCCCAGAAGAAGTAGAAGAGCGCCCATGCCTGGGCGTAATGCATGCCCATGAACGGCAGGTCGTACATCTCGCCCCGGCTCTGCTTGATGAAAGGCTCGAGCGGGACGAAGATGTCCTGGTCAAGCATCTGCTTTATCCCGGGCAGGCGCCACGAGTTGGGTTTTATTTCCAGCTTCGCCTGCTTGTTGCCGCCCTGCATGGGAGAGTATTCGCTCGACCCGAAATAGTCGGCGCACCCCTCGTTGAAGTTCTGCGGAGCCATATCCAGGAACTTGTCGAGGAACTGGTGGAATGCCTCGTGTATCAGGACGTTCCTGGTCTCCGCAGTGCTCTCGGCGGTCGGCGCCTCGGGCTTGAAACCGTTCTGGATGTCCTTGCCCTGGATGGGGAAGACTATCTTCATGAGTTCCGCGCTGGAATACCCTCCCGACTGCGGCGGCGCGCCGGTCGCCACGTATTCCTTGTGGTTCGGGAAGAGGAACACGCGGATTTTGCCTTTTTCCTGCTTCTTGGTCGTGAATTTCTGAGTGAAGAGGTCGTGGGCCAGCTCCAGCCTCTCGCCGAAGAAATCCGCCACTTCCTGGCTGATCGAGGTCCTCACGATGTAGTGCTTGGTCTCGTTGTCGTAGATTGTGCGTCCGGCCCAGTTCTTGGGGAAGACCTTCTCTTCCTCCACCTGCCCGACGTAGTTCCCGGCGATTTTGATTTCATTCTCGATTTCGGAGATTTTCTCCTTCAGGGCCAGGCTGTCGGGCTTCGTCTTCTGGATGTCGGTGAGTCTCGCGAGCTCCTTCTTCAGGCCTTCGGAAGCTTTCTTGAAGCTTTCCACCGCTTTGTCGTGCTCGCCGGTCTTCATCCTCATGCTGCCCATGCAGAAATATGCGTGGGCGTATTCGGGGTTGATCCTGAGGGCCTTCTGGTAGTCGGAATAGGCCATGTTGTAGTCCATGAGCCATGCGTTCACGTCCCCGCGTTCGGTGTAGGCCTCGTAGAAGTTCGGTATGCCGCGAAGGGCCTTGTCGATTGCCTTCTGCGCGAGGTCGAATTCCCTGCACCACTGGTAAATGATGGACAGCTTGAAGAAGGCGAGGGCGAAGTCCGGGTCCCTCTTCCCCGCCGTGTTGAGCAGGTCCGCGATGCACTCTCCGGCGTCCGCCAGCCA
>JBFZBV010000392.1:0-7084 GCA_041308285.1 Planctomycetota bacterium
GGGCGTACTGTACGCGGCCGTCGCCGCGGCGGCAGCTGTGGCCGTGATTCTGGTATTCGCGCTGTCAATGCAGTCCCCCGAGTCCGAGATGGCCTCGGCCGTGGAGAACGCCATGAACAGCGGCCCGGCAGTCCCGGCGGACCGGGACGGCACGGGCGCAGCGGGCCCGGATTCGGCCGCGCCGCCGCGCAAGGTCCCGGGCGGCGGTTCGGCCGCCTCTGCCGCCGATGCGGCCGGGGCCGGCGGCAGGGCGGTCCTGGTCGTGCATGTCCTCGACGCTGCGGAAGGATCCCCGATAGCGGGGGCCGAGGCCGCCCTCACCGGCGAGGGCCTGACGCTGGCCGCGGAATCGGACATCACGGGGACCTTCAGAATCGAGACCGGAAAGCCGGGAAAATACCACATACGAGCGTCCGCTCCGGGGTACGTGGACTCGGATCTCCGGCACCAGGCGGAGGTACGCAGGCACGAGGGGGCCGGGGGCCCGGAATGGAACGTGACCCTGACTGCCGGGTCGGAGCTGAAGCACAGGATTCGCCTGGCGAGGGGGCTCGTGATTCGCGGCGAGGCGGTGGACGAAAGCGGCAAGCCGGTCGAGGGCGCGACTGCGAGCCTGATCCAGTTCCTCCTGTGGATTCCCCAGGGTTTCGACGATCCGTTCGGCATGGAGCTATCCCAGTCCGCGAAGACCGACTGGAAGGGATCGTTCCTGTTCGCCCGGGGCTTTCCAGCGGGATCATACAGGATGTACGTGGGCAAGGAGGGCTTCGAGACCGCCATGTGCGACTTCGAACTCGGCGGAACCGAGGGCGAAGAGAGCTGGCTTCGCGTCGTGCTGAAGAGGCCGCCCCTGTTCCGCGGCCGCGTCCTGAACGCGGACGGCAAGCCGATTGAGGGGGCAACGGTGTTCTGCTCCTTCGAGGAGAATGACAAGACCGGCGACGCGGATGCTTCAGGCCGGTTCGGGTTCGATCCCGGCAAGCCCCAGGCGGTTTCGGACGCCAGCGGCAGGTTCGCGCTGAATCTGGCCTTGATGAAGGCCGAGGGCTGGGGGAGGCCGATGACCGGAGTCCTGGTTTCCGCCGTTGGGTTCGCCCCGTGCTTCCACGCCGGCCTAGCGCCTTCGGAAAACGAAACGGACATCCGCCTTCAAAGGGCTCAGACGGCCGAAGGCACGGTGTCCGACGACGCCGGCAATCCCCTGCCGGGTGCGCGCGTGCTCATGATTGAGTTCCGCGGCGCCGAATCCGCCCTCCTCCTGCCTGCCGAATGGATGCGGGAGAGGTGCTCTGATTTGGTCGAGGGGCCGCCGGAACTCGTGTTCAAGGCCGGCAGGATGCCGCCGGAAGCCGGCAGTACGCGCCCTGCGCAGGACATTCCCGCAGTCGAGCGCCTGGGCCTGTGGTCGTTCAACCCCGCTCTGCTGGACGCCGGCGCGCCCGGGCGTTTCTACAATGCTGCCCTGGCCGATCAGCAGGGCAGGTTCAGGCTGGAGGGTGTCCCGGACGACGGGAAGCAGGTGCGCCTCATGGTCTTCGCGGACGGCGAACATATGGACAGGATTTTCTCCTGGACTCCGGAATCGCCCATTCGATTCGTTCTGGAACGCAGGCCCTGGATTGAGGTGTCGCTCGCGGACGAGAAGGGCGCGGCGGTCCCGTCGTTCGAGGTGTGGATTCATCCTGATTGGGACAAGGGCGGGCGTCGGCCTATCGCGAACGGCGGAGCCGTGCTCCTGCCCGACGCATGCGACCGCACGGTCGTTGCCGTGCACGGAACGCGCGCCAAGGCGTTCGAGGTGAGGGCAATCGCATGGGGCGAGCGCCGCAAGGTCTCCGTGACGCTCGACTAAGGCCAATCGGCGCGAAGCGATCTCAACCCCTGATTCTTGATTCAATTTCAAGCTCGGATCTGCGGATCCGAGCCCTAACGCCTTTAGAAACAATGTCTTGGATTGCTTCGAACCGGGCGCGTCCGGATACGTTCACAGAATAACGTCTATTGGACCATCAATCGTTCTGATCCGTACCCGCTGTCCGCCTGGATTACGCTGTTCGTCATGCCGGAATCGTTCGGAGGGAAATCCAGGGGGCTTGGCCCGATTGACGTGCCTGTACCGGAAAAGCTCGGGAAGTACCTCGGTTGCGAACTCTGGTTCGCAGGCCAGGGCCTCGACGATGATGTGATGGGGGACATCATTCGTCACCTGGCAGGCTGAGGGCCGACAGGTCACGGCACAGAGTGCCGTGGCTGCATTGGGGACATCGGCAAAGGGATTAGTCAATTACCGCACGAACATGCACTTGCTCGGGTCCGCGCCGCAGCCGGCGCATGATCCGGCCTTGCAGGGGCCGGTGAGCTCCGCCGAGAGGCTTTTCCCGTATTCCGCGAGAAGGAAATCCCTCGAGACGCCGGGGTCGATGATTTCCCAGGGGAACGCCTCGTCCCGCGCCTTCGATCCGGTGAACCTCGCCGGGTCCACGCCCGCCTCGGCGATGGCCCTGTCGTAGAGATCGGGCTTGAAAAGCTCGTCCCAGGCGTCGAACCTCGCGCCGAGCCTCCAGGCGCCCTCCACCACGGCCGCGACGCTCCGGTCGCCGCGCGCGAGCAGGGTCTCAATCAGGTTCCTGCGGGGATCGTGCATCTTGAGCCTTACGGACTTCATCCTGACGCGGCGGCGGAGCTCCCTCTGGAACCCGTCCAGGTTCGCCCCGGTCTCCATCGCGCACCACTGCATGGGAGTGTGCGGCCTCGGCACGAAGTTGGAAATCGTCACGTTCACCTGGCCCGGCCCCTTGCCGGAGCGCCTGCGGAGCCCCGAAATCCTGTGCGCGAGGTCGACCACCGCGGCGCGGTCGTCCGCGGTCTCGCCCGGAAGCCCAATCATGAAGTAGAGCTTCAGCACGCGCCAGCCGCTCTCCCACGCGAGCATGGCGATGTCGTCGAGGTCCTCGTCCCGGACGTGCTTGTTGACGCTGCGCCTGAGACCCGCGCAGGCCGCTTCTGGCGCCAGGGTGAGCCCGGACTTCCTCACGTCCGACAGGCCCGCCGGCAGGCTCAGAAGCCCTTCGTCCACCCGGAGCGAGGGCATGGAAACGCCCACCGCCTTGGGCGAGAACTCGGCCACCAGGTCCGCGAGCAGGCCGGCGATTCCAGGGTAGTCGGAGCTCGAGAGCGACGCGAGGGAGATGGACTGGTATCCCGTGTTCCTGTACGCGAGCCGCGCGAGCTCGAGTATCTTCTCCTTCGACCTCGTCCTCGGCGGCCTCCGCGTGAACCCGGCCTGGCAGAACCTGCAGAAGTTGGGGCAGCCGCGCATTATCTCCAGCACGATTCTCTCGTGCGCGGTCTCCACGGCCGGGACCGGCGGGGAGACCGGGAAGAAGGAGTTCTCGAGGTCCCCGCATATCCCCGTCGTAATCCTCCCGGGCAGCCCTTCCCGCAGCGGCAGCACCCGCCCGTCCGGCGTGGGGCCGTAGAGGGAAGGCACGTACACGCCCCTCAGCTTCGCGAACGTTTCGAGCTTCTCCGCCCTGGATGCGCCGGACTCGATTGCACGCGAGACCGCCTCCAGGAAGCCCGGCAGCGTGTCCTCCGCGTCCCCGGGCAGGAACGCGTCGATGAACGGCGCCATGGGCTCGGGAGCCATGGACGCAGGGCCGCCGGCTATGACCATCGGGTCCCCTTCGCCCCTGTCCGAGGACCTAATCGGGATGCCCGCGAGGTCGAGCGCGTTCAGGACGTTGGTGAAGAGGATTTCGTACTGCAGGGAGAAGGCCACGACGTCGAAGCCCCTGACCAGGGATCCGCTCTCGGCCGTGAAGAGCGGGACGCCCGCGCCCCGCATGGCCGCCTCCATGTCCGGCATGGGGCAGAAGAACCTTTCCGCCGCCGCGCCGGGCGTGGAGTTTATAAGCCCGTGGACCAGCAGGAAGCCGAGGCAGGACATCCCGATTTCGTACGCGTCCGGGAAGCCCAGGGCGACGCGCAGCGCCGCGCCGGCGGTCCGGGCGGGGCTGGGGTTCCACTCGAGCCCCAGGTACTGCCCCGGCTTGCGGACCTTCCCCGCGAGCCCGTGGAGCGTCTCCGCGGGCACGGCAGGAATCGCGCGGCGGGATGGTGGGGGCCTGCAGGGGTCGTCGATTAGGATGCTCCTCTCTTCTTCTCCGCAATCCACCTGCCCATGACGAGGGCGTCCATCTGGGACGAGTAGAACGTCATGAGCGCGTCCCTCGGAGTGCAGACGATTGGCTCCTGGCCGACGTTGAAGGACGTGTTCAGCACCGCGCCGACGCCCGTCAGGCGCCTGAACGCGGAAATCAGCGCGTGGAACTCCGGCTGTGCCGATGCGGTGACCGTCTGCGCCCTGACGGACCCGTCGACGTGGATGACGCCCGGGATTTCAGCCTTCGCCGCGTCGTTGGCCGCGAACGCAATCAGCATGAAGGGCGATTCGCACCAGCGGTCGAAATACCTCGGCGCGTCCTCGATTGCCACGGACGGGGCCAGGGGCCTCCAGGGCTCGCGGCCCTTGAGCGCGTTCACCCTCGCCGCCAAAGCGGGGTCGCGCGGGTCGGCGAGTATGCTCCGACCGCCCAGCGCCCTCGGGCCGATCTCCATGCGGCCCTGGAACCACCCGACGATTCTGCCCTTGGCGAGCAGCGCGGCGGTCTCCTCGGCCGGGTCGTCCATGGGCCTGAAGTTGCCCATCCTGGTCCTCTCGAGGGCCTCGCGGATTTCGCCGTCGCCGAACTCCGGGCCGTAGAACGCGTGCTGGAACTTGATGTCCGTCTTGATGCCCACGGTTTCCCTGTACATGAGCATGGCAGCGCCCAGCGCGGTCCCCGCGTCGTGCGATGCGGGCTGGACGAAAATCCTGTCCGCGATTCCGGACCTGAGCAGGGCCCCGTTGGCGGAGCAGTTCAGGCCGCACCCGCCGGCGACGCAGAAGTCCGCGTACCCCGTCTTGTCTTTCAGGCATTTCGCCATCGAGAGGAAGCCCTTCTCGAAAACGGCCTGGAGGGACGCCGCGAGATTCTTGTGCTCCTGCGTGATCTCCGCCCCCGGGGCCCGCGGGGCGATGCGCGCTGCGAACCTGCGGAACCTGCGCTTGGAGATGTACGGCAGGGACGGCGGCTCGTACCAGTCGATGAAGTCCATCGTCGCCGGGTCGGGCTCGCCGTAGGCGGCGAGGCCCATCACCTTGCCCTCGTCCCTGTGGGCGATGAAGCCCAGCGCCTCGGTGACCTTGCCGTAGACGTACCCCCACGACTCCCGGAGCGGGAGCTCCTGCAGGACGCGGATGTCGTCTCCCTCGCCCGCGCCGAGCAGTCCCGCCTCCTGCTCGCCGCGGCCGTCCCACGTGACGATGCTGGCCTTCTCGAAGGGCGAGGGGTAGAACGCGCTCGCGGCGTGAGTGAGGTGGTGGCGGAAGTAGCGTATTCTCTTGTCCTCGAGGTCGATCGGCAGCTGCCTGAACTGGTAGTCCCAGATGAACTTCTCCTTGCGTCTCCTGTAGTCGACCGCGTCCCAGCCCACTGCCACGAAGTGGACGTCCCCGATGCCGATGCCCGCCGCCTCGAGGCAGTTCTCGATTGCCTTGTTGGGCGAGACGCCGTGGGACTGCTTGAACCTGTTGAGGCGCTCCTCCTCGACCATGCGCACGAGCTCGCCGCCCGAGACCAGGCAGGCCGTGTTGTTCCACGCCATCGGGTGCGTCAGTCCGAGTATATGCATCACCTCCGCCCCTTCCAGACGATGAAATCCCCCATCGCGAGGCTGTCCATCGACGAGGTGAAGAACGTGGAAACCGCGTCGCGCGGCGTGAGCACCATGGGCTGCCTGGACAGGTTGAAGCTCGTGTTCAGGAGGGCTCCGACCCCCGTGATGTCGCGGAACCGGAGCAGGAGATCGTGGAACCTCGGGTTGTCCGCGGCGGAAACGGTCTGGGCCCTCATTGTCCCGTCCACGTGCACGGCCGCGGGAATGGCCTCCCGCGCCCTGGAAGTCGCCTTGAAGGCCATGTGCATGAACGGGGCGTCGCACTTCTCCTCGACGAACGACTCCGACTCCTCCGCGAGGATGGATGGGGACAGGGGCCGCCAGTCCTCGCGGCCCTTGAGGTCGTTCACGCGCCGCCGCGATCCCTCGTCGCGGGCGTCGGACAGTATGCTCCTCGCGCCGAGCGCCCTCGGGCCGAATTCGGCCCTGCCCTGGAACCAGCCGACGACCTCGCCCGCCGCGAGCCTCTTCGCCGCCTCGCCGCAGATGTCGTCGCACCGCCTGAAGCTGCCCGCCCCGACGCGGGTCACGGCCTCCTCCGCCTCCTCCGCGGAATATTCCGGTCCGAGGAAGGGGGCGGTGAGCCTCTTCCTGGGCAGCTCCCCGCCCTCGGTCTTGTGCACCCACAGGGCCGCGCCTATGGCGGAGGAGAGGTCGTGCGGCGCGGGGTTGACGTAGAGCGCCGACGCCTTGCCCGACCTGAAGAGCGCCCCGTTCATCGAGCAGTTCAGCGCGCACCCCCCGGAAAGGCAGAGGTTGCCGCACTGCGACACGCCCTGCAGGTACTCGGCCATGCGAAAGACGGAACGCTCGAGCACGGCCTGAATCGTCGCCGCGGAGTTCCGGTGCTCGCCGGATATCGCCTCGCCCTTGCGCCTCGACTTCATCGCAGTGATGAAGTTCCTGAACCTGGTCCGGTCGATTAGCGGCACCTCGCGGTCCCAGTCGACGAAGTCCACGGAGCCCAGGTCGGCCTCGCCGTAGGATGCGAGCCCCATGACCTTGCCCTCGTCGCTGTGGAACCGGAAGCCCAGCGCCTTGGTTACTTCGCTGTAAATCCATCCCCACGAGGACTTTGTGGGAATCGACTTCAGGATGCGCAGGTCCCGCCCGTCGCCGACGCACAGCACGCCCGACTCGCCCCCGCCGTATGCGTCGAGCGATATCACGTTCGCCTTGTCCATGCCCGAAAGATAGTAGGACGCGGCCGCGTGGCACAGGTGGTGCCGCACGAAGCGCACGCGCGAGTCCTCGATGTCGAACGGCAGCAGGCGCGCGAGGTAGTTCCATGGGAAGCGCTTCT
>JBFZBV010000393.1:0-5409 GCA_041308285.1 Planctomycetota bacterium
GGCTCGGAGTGCCGGTGTACGTGTCGCATACGGTCTTGGAAGCCCGCGGCCGGGAAAAGCTCGAGAGCGTGGTCGTGGCCCGGCTCGACAAGGACATGAAGCCGGTGCCGGGCACCGCGAGGCGCTTCGACGTGGACACTCTGCTGGTGGCGGTCGGCCTCAACCCCGTCAGCGAAATAAGCGACAAGGCGCGCGAGTACGGGATGAAGACCTATTCGGCCGGGGACGCGGAGGAGATAGCCGAGGCGTCGGCGGCCATGTTCTCGGGCCGCATCAGGGGGCTCGAAATCTCCGAGGGGTTCGGCTTCGAAGCCGCGGTCCCCGACGGGTACAGGTCGCTGCTCGCCCTCCTCAAGCAGCCCGGAGGGCCGGTGCACGCGGTGAAGATTTCCGGCGGAACCGGCCGCAAGTATCCCGTGTTCCGCTGCTTCCAGGAGATTCCCTGCAACCCCTGCACGGACGTGTGCCCCAAGAAGTCGATTTCAATCCCGTCGGGCCTCGTGACGGGCCTTCCGGTATTCTCGGGGGAGTGCACGGCCTGCGGCAGATGCGCCTCAATCTGCCCGGGGCTCGCAATCACGATTGTCAACGAGGACCACGACCCGGACAGGAAGACGGCGCTCGTGACCGTGCCGTTCGAGCTTGACCGGGCGATGGTCGGGGTCGGAACCGAGGTCGAGGCGGTCGGATCGGACGGCGAGGCGGTCTGCAGGGCGCGCATCGCCGGCGTGCGGGACAGGAAGTTCCAGGACAGGAGGCTGCTCGTGGACCTCGAGGTCCCCTTCGACAAGCGGCTGGACGTGGCCGGTTTCGCCGTCCAGGAGCGGGAGGAGGGGGTGCCGTGCGATGCGGAAGCCGACGACGGGTCCGCGATAGTGTGCAAGTGCGAGCGCGTGACCCGGGCGGAAATCGAGGCCGAAATCCGCGAGGGCGTCTCGGACATGAACCAGCTCAAGGCGAGGCTCAGGTGCCTCATGGGCGCCTGCGGGGGGAAGACCTGCACGGACGATATCAGGAGGATTTTCCGCAGGATGGGCGTCCGCGACCCGTCCCCCAACGAGCCGAGGCCTTTCTATTCCGAGGTTCCGCTGGGGAGGCTGGCAGGGGAGCCGGGCCCCGCCGCGGGGAATCAGGGGACAGCCGCAGAGCGGCCGTGATGCCATGTCGGGGAAGAAGCACGACGTGATAGTGATTGGGGCCGGGAGCGTCGGCCTCCCCTCGGCCCTTTTCCTGGCCGAGCGCGGCCTGCGGGTCCTCGTCGTGGAGCGGCTCGCCTCGCCCGGGCAGGGACAGAACAAGGCCGCAATCGGCGGGGTGAGGGCGACCCATTCCGATCCTTCGAAAATCCTCCTCGGCAGGCAGAGCATAGAGGTCTTCTCGGCGTGGAAGGAGAAATACGGGGAGGACATCGGCTGGAAGCGGGGCGGCTACTGCTTCCCGGTGTACCGCCCGCAGGACGAGAAGCTCCTCAAGGGGATGCTGCCCGTCCAGACCCGATTCGGCCTGGAAATCGGCTGGTTCGGGCCGGACAGGATTGCGGAGCTGGTACCTGGCATAGACCGCGAAGGCCTGCTCGGCGGCACGTACTCGCCTGGCGACGGGCAGGTTTCGCCCCTCCAGGCCTGCCGGGCGTTCACCGCCGAGGCGGTGCGGCGGGGCATCGAGTTCCGCTTCAATTCGCCCGTCACCGGCATCAGGGTCAGGCGGGGGAGATTCGAGGCGGTGGAGGCCGGGGGCGAGCTGCACGAGGCGGGCATGGCCCTGATTGCCGCCGGCGCGTCGGCCGCCGAGGTGGGCGCCCTCGCAGGCGCGAACCTTCCGGTCATTCCGGACAGCCACGAGGCCGGCGTCACGGCGCCCGTCGGGGAATTCCTGGGCCCCCTGGTGGTCGACCTCAGGCCGGGCCGGGAGGGCCGGACGGCGAATTTCTATTTCGGGCAGAACGCGCACGGCGCAATCATCTTCTGCTACACTCCGGCCTCGAAGTTCGCGGGCACGGACAGGCGCCCGACGTCCGAGTTCATGCCGGTGGTCGCGAAAAGGCTCGTCGGACTGATTCCGAGGCTGAGGCACGTCCTGGTGCGGAGGGTCTGGCGCGGGCTCTACCCCATGACCCCCGACGGCATCGCGATTGCCGGGGCCGTCCCGGGCGCGGCGGGCCTGTTCGCCGCCGTCGGGATGTGCGGCCAGGGCTTCATGCTCGGGCCGGGCGTGGGCAGGAACATGGCGGCCCTGATGACGGACGGCAGGCCGCTCATCGACGCCGACGCGTTCGGCGCTCTCCGGCCCGAAAGGGATTTCAAATCGGCCTCAGAGGCACTTAAGTAGGCGGGCGCGGCCCTTCAGGGCCCGCCGGAAAGGCGCAGGCATGTTCGAAATCAAGATTCAAACCCATTTCAGCTCGGCGCACAACCTGAGGGAGTACGACGGCGACTGCTCCAGGTGCCACGGCCACAACTGGATTGTCGAGGCCGTCATCGGCACGGAAACCCTCGACTCGAGGGGCATCGGCATCGATTTCAGGGACGTCAGGCGCTGCCTCGAACGCGTTCTGTCCGACTTCGACCACAGGAACCTGAACGACGTACCGCCCTTCGACAGGACCAACCCAACCTCGGAGAACATCGCGAGGCACATCTACCTGAGGCTGGGCGAGGAGCTCGGATCGGTCGGGGGGCACGCGGCGAAGGTGGCGAGCATATCGGTTTCCGAGACTCCCGGGGCGGGGGCGACGTATTTCGAAGGCCGGAGTCGGGCATGAAGGACGTGCAGAGCCAGGCGGACGACAGGCACACCGAGATAGACAAGGTCGGTGTGAAGAACCTCCGATACCCGATAGTGGTGCTGGACTCGAAGAAGGAGGAGCAGTCCACCGTCGCGAACGTGAACATGTACGTGAGGCTCCCGCACAACTACCGCGGGACTCACATGAGCAGGTTCCTCGAGGTGCTCAACGAGTTCCGGGGCAGGATATACATCGGGAACATCCATGAAGTCCTGGCCAAGATGAAGCAGGTGCTGAATTCGGAAGAGGCGTACCTGGAGCTCGAGTTCCCGTATTTCATGGAGAAGTCCGCGCCGGTCTCGGGCGCGAAGAGCCTCATGGAGTACAACTGCCTGTTCCAGGCTTCGCTCAAGAGCAGGTTCGACTTCGTCCTCGGCGTCGCCGCTCCGGTCACGACCCTCTGCCCCTGCTCGAAGGAGATAAGCAGCTTCTCGGCGCACAACCAGCGCAGCGCCGTCAGGGTCCGCATCAGATTCAGGGAGTTCGTCTGGATAGAGGAGGTTGTGGAGGTCATCGAGCGGTCCGCGAGCGCGCCGGTGTTCTCGCTCCTCAAGAGGGTGGACGAGAAGCACCTGACGGAGATGGCCTATTCCAGGCCGATGTTCGCCGAGGACGTCGTCCGCCAGGTCGCGCTGGAGCTGGACGCGAATCCCAAGGTGACGTGGTACGCTGTGGAGGTCGAGAACCAGGAGAGCATACACAACCACTCGGCGTACGCCTTCATTGAGAAGGCCAAGAATGAAGGAGAAGGCCCGCCAGGAAATTGAGCGCCTCAGGGCGGAGATAAACAGGCACAACTTCCTCTACTACGTCGACAACGCACCTGAGATCTCCGACCGCGCCTTCGACGACCTGCTCCGGAGGCTGATTGACCTCGAGGCCGCGCACCCGGAGTTCGCCTCAGCCGATTCCCCGACTTCGAAGGTCGGCGGCGCCCCGGCGGAGGGCTTCGCGAGGATGACGCACGCGGTGCCCATGCTGAGCATCGATTTCGTGCGCACCCCGGACAAGCTCCGCAAGTTCGACCAGGACGTCCGCAAGAAGCTCGGCCGCCCTCCGTCAGGGTACGTGGTCGAACCCAAGATTGACGGCGTGGCGGTCACCCTGTGGTACGAGCGGGGGTCGCTCGCGAGGGGCGGGACGCGCGGGGACGGGTCGGAGGGCGACGAAATCACCGCGAACCTCGCCGCGGTCCGCAGCGTGCCGCTCAGGCTGGACCCCCTCGGCAGGGGCCCGGCCCCGCCGGCCGTGCTCGAGGTCAGGGGCGAGGCGTACATGACGTGGGCGAGCTTCGAGAAGGCGAACGCCGCCCTCGCGGCCGAAGGCCGCGAGCCGTTCGCCAACCCGAGGAATTCCACCGCCGGGACCCTGAAGCAGCTCGACCCGAAGGTCGTGGCTTCCAGGCGCATTTCTTTCGCCGCGCACGGCATCGGCACGGTCGACCCGAACCCCTTCAAGACGTACACGGAGATTCGCGGCTTCCTCGGGACCGCCGGCCTGCCGCCGGCGTCGCCCGCCGCCAGATGCGCGGACATGGATGGGGTCATCGAAGCGATTCCCGGATGGGAGAGGGACCGGCCGGACCTGCCTTTCCCGTCGGACGGGATAGTAATCAAGATTGACGACCTCGCCGAGAGGGAGGGGGTCGGGTCGGCGCCGAAATACCCGCGATGGGCGATAGCCTTCAAGTTCGAGGCGGAGAGCGCGGTCACGGCCATCACGGACGTCGATTTCCAGGTCGGCCAGAGCGGGCAGATCACGCCGGTCGCGAACCTCAGGCCCGTCGAGCTCGCCGGCACGACGGTGTCGAGGGCGTCGCTCCACAACTTCGAGATGGTCCGGCGCAAGGACATCCGGACCGGGGACCGGGTCGTGGTCGAGAAGGCGGGGGAGATAATCCCATACGTGATAAGGTCGCTTTCCGAGGTCAGGGCCGGGGCCGAGGAGCCGCTGGTCCCTCCCGACCGGTGTCCGGCGTGCTCGCAGCCGCTGGACGCGGACGATTCCCGGACGGCCGTCAGCTGCGCGAACCAGTCCTGCCCCGGGAGGCTCAAGGCCCAGCTCCGGCACTGGGCGTCGAGGGGCGCGATGGACATCGAGGGGCTGGGCGCGAAGATAGTCGACCTGCTCGTGGACCGGGGGATGGTCTCGAGCCAGGCGGATTTGTACTCGCTCTCCGCGCCGGACCTGGAGCCTCTGGACCGCATGGGCGCCAGGTCGGCGGCGGCCCTTGCCGGGGCGATTGAGGCCAGCAAGGACAGGAGCCTGGCGAGGCTGCTCTTCGCGCTCGGGATACAGCATGTGGGCGCGGAGGCTGCCAAGAACCTGGCCGGGGAATTCGGGACGATCGAGGCCTTGATGTCGGCCGACGTCGGGCGGCTGGAGTCCGCAAGGGCCATTGGCCCGGTGATAGCCCGGAGCGTGCACGACTTCGTGAGGAACGCGCGGAACCGCGATCTAATCGCGAGACTCGCGAATGCGGGGGTCGCCCGGAGTAGATGGGCGAGCTGGTTCTCGGTCATCGGCCGGCCGTTTCGTAGTCCACGAACTGTGCGAGCACTCTGCTGCGTTCGTCTTCTGACAGGACACCGGCGACAGGGGAGTTCTGACGAAGCTCGCGGCCC
>JBFZBV010000394.1:0-7777 GCA_041308285.1 Planctomycetota bacterium
GCGGGGGAGAGGCGGGGAATCCGGTTCTCGAATTGTGGGACGCTGAAAACGGTCGGGAACTCATGTCGAGCAAAGGGCAGGCGAGATGGGGGTCGCGAATGGCGCTTTCGCCGGACGGCAGGAGGCTCGCCGTCGCGAATGCAGACAAGACGATTCGGATTCTCGACGTCGCGACCGCGGCTGAGACCGCGAGCCTGGCCTGCCCGAAGGACTGGGTGGCGTGCATCGCGTTCTCCCCTGACGGCGGCGTGGTGATCGCAGGCGGGACGGGCGGATTAATCCTGCTGTGGGACGCCAAAACCGGGGCCGAGATCCGCGTGCTGAAAGGGCACGGCAAGCCCGTCAGGGCCGTGTCGTTCTCCCCGGACGGAAAAATAATCCGATCGGCAGGATCGGACAACGCAGTCTGCTCATGGGATGCCGCGAGCGGCGAAATGCTCGGGAAAGCCATGGTGGCCGGGAACCAGGCCGCTGCCGATGGAGGGCAAGGCCAGGGGCTCCAGCTCCAGGACGCTGCGTTCTCGCCGGACGCCAAAACCCTCCTCTTCAGCTGCGGCTACCAGGACAGCTCGGTTCGGCATTGCGACGCGGGAACCGGCGCGGGCATTCACGTATTCCAAGGTCACGGAACACCGGTGTTCACGCTGGTATTCTCGCCCGACGGGAAAACCGCTGTCTCGGCCGCCAAATGGGGATCGGACTCCGTAGGCCTGTGGGATCTCGAGAAGGGAGCGCTCATCCGCCCGGTTAAAACCGGGCCGGGCGTCAACAGCGCAGTATACGCTCCGGACGGAAAGAGCATCTGGGTCGGTCATTCCTCGGGCGCCCTGCGCAGGGTGGATCTCGAAACCGCCGCCGAACTCGAAGGCCTGAAGAACCGCCTTTTCAAGGAGGATGACACGCAGGGGGCGGGGATTGAGTCGATGGTCGTTTCCGCGGACGGCAAGACAATCGTCACCGCCAACGTCAACGGCACGATCTGCATCTACTGCAGGTAATCCGCGCAAGAGAAGCGGTCCTCGACGCTGATGCGCAGAAAGCCGGGCATAGACAAGAACGATGAAACCTCATCGGATAGGGGATTAGTCGACAATCCCGCCCCGTGACGCTTTCCTGCCGACGAGCAGGATGTGCTCGCTCATGCCGACCACGGACGGATGGGTGCACGTCTTGAGGTGCGTTTCCTTCCACATCCTCCAGCGCCGCGGGTTCCGGGCGAGCTCGTTCACCTTGCGGGCGTGATGCGATCCCGCGCCTTCCAGCCCCGCCATCTCCAGTATTTTTACGCCCCTGGACCGGAAGTCCTTTTCGAACTCTTCCGGCAGGAAGAAGTGGCAGGCGGTGAATCCGCGGTGGCCTGCGTAATCGCCGGTGTCGCGCATGGTCTTGAAGAAGGGCATCACCAGCTCGTGCTGGAACATCGTCAGCTCGACGGCCAGGATGCTCAATTTCCCCATGACGGAGACGAATATCGGAGCCTTCTGCCGGGCAACGCGAATCAGCTCCTGGATTGCCTTGCCGCGCTTGCGCCGGTCCAGCACGTGCGACAGGGGCCCGCCGAGGCATATCACGGCGTCGAACGCATCGTCCGGGAAACGGGACATGTCGGCTATCGAACCTTCAATCACCCCTTTGACCTTGTCCTGCACTCTTGCGCGCCCGATTCGCCGCCGGGCGAACTCCAGGTTCGCAGGGGTCAGGTCGAGCAGAACGACCTCGTACCCCTTTTTCGCGAGCTCAATCGCGTACCTTCCCGGCCCGCCGCCTGCATCCAGGACAAGCCCTTTCCGGGGCAGATGCTTCTCGAGGAAATGCATCGTCGTCTCGAGCTCGAGACGATGGTAGGCGTCCTGCACGAGACGTCCCCATTCCTTGCGGACGCTGGCGGCATAGAATTTCTTCACTCTCCTGGTAGTGATGTCCGTCTTTTTCATGGCGGGATTGTATCAGGATCCGAATCGAATTATGAATGAGTTGCGGCCAGAGAACGTTCGCGTGACATCGCGTCCGGGGTTCGATACGCTTTCAAGGTCGAGGCATTGGAGGGAAACGAGCATGGTTTCGCAGAGCGGCAAGGACGTCTTCGAAATCAACCGCGATTCGGCGGGGATTCCCGAGGCGACTCTCTACGCGACGACGAATCCGGAAGAAGCGCGGGACCGTATCCTGGCCGCGCGCGAGAAGGCCGTGCCGGAACGGAAAAGGACCGACTGATTTGACGTGCTCGTCCGCGAGAACGATTGACCTGGTGCGCGCCTCGGCTCGCGCATGGATTGCCCTCCTGGCCGGCGCCGCCGCCCTGGCGGTATCCGCTCCGTTCCCGTGCCTCGGATCGGAACAGGTCGCGTTCGACGTCTGGGAGAAGGTTCCGGGCAGGATTATGGGAGGTGAATGTCGCGTGCTACACCCCGAAGCATGCCCTGGCACTCTATGAGATGAGATTGCTTCACCCCCGTGAGCATTAATCGGGGTTCGCAATGACAAACTCATTGCCGGAAATATCGAGGCATCCATCAATCACGGCAGCCGGGTGCAGTGGCGGCATGGGCCTGGAATCGGTGACCCGTCATCGGCAATCGGTGATCGGTCGCTTCAATGCCGGATTTGCACCGCCAGTTGGCGGCCCGGCGCTGCAGGTAGTAGAATGGCGTTCCAGGCTGTTTTTCAATGGAGGTGCGCATGAAGAAGTCCATGTCGCTCTTGGGATTCCTGTGTTCGATTCTGGCATTGTGGCCTGCCGCAGCCGCAGGGGACATTTCGCCGGAACCGTCGTACGGCCAGACCCTGGCGCCCCGCAAGGACACGCAGGTGGAGATGACCGAGGAGACGGTGACGATACGTTTCCTGCGCGAGAAGGCCCTGATTGACGCGGTGTTCATGCTGAAGAACGCCGGCGCGGCCGCTGAGCACGAGGTGGGGTTCCCGGACGTTGTGCTGCCCGAGGAGTCCGGCGGTGACGGGCCGCCAACAGGGGCGCACGAGTACATGCTGCGCGACTTCAAGGTCAAGGTGGACGGTAAGCCGGTGAGCACGACCTACAAGCACGTGAAGGGCACCGAATCGCCAAGGCTCCTCAGGGAAATCGAGGAGCAGAAGAAGAAAATCGAGGCCGAACGCGATCCCGAACTGAAGAAGGATCTCGAGGTTTTCATGGAGACGCTCCAGTACGCTCTCAAGAGCTGGGCGTACCGAGGCTGGGTCGTGTGGAGCATGGGCTTTCCCGCGAACTCGGCCTGCACGGTGGAGGTCTCCTACTGGCTCCCGTACAGGCCGCCCTACGAATCCTCGCTGCTCAGGGAGGGGACGATCGAGTACGTGCTCCGCACGGGCGCGCCCTGGAAGGGCCGCATCGGCAAGGCCAGGGTCGTCGCGAAGCTCGAGGAGGGGCTGGGTCAGAGGAACGTCAAGGCCTCCGATCCTCCGGGATTCAAGTGGACCGGCCAGGAGGGGGTGCTGGAACTGCTGGACTTCGAGCCCGACCGGGACGTGACAATAACCCTTAACAGGCTGGCGGATCTGGACGAGGCGGCGAAGTATTACATGTCCGAAGCCGACAGGCGATACACCGCGGAACCCGACGAAGCGGTGTGGTTCCTCGCGACCGCCGCGGACGCCCTGCAGGCCGGGGGGAAGCACGAGGAGTGCATAGCCGCATGCAGGCGCATCATCGCGCACGAGAAGGCCGCAAGGGCGGGCGATCCGCAAAAGCAGGTGAAGTTCGTCAACAAGGGATGGCGGGATCCGTACGTCCCCTGGGAGATCAGGATACTCGCATGCTGCCGCAAAATCGGCGATCAGGGTCGTGTGGCGCAGGCTGCGGCCGACGCGGCCGCGGCCATAAAGAGCCTGCTGGAGATGGAAGAGGGATCACGTCCAGCAATCGAGGAGAAGGAGCTCAAAGCCCTGCTCGCGGACTGCGAAAAGGCCTCGGGAGGCGGAGGGAAGTAAATCCTCAAAGGCGATTAAATTGAAACCGGCTGCGCGTATTCTCCGATTAACGCTGCGCTGGAGTGTCGAAGAATTTTCGCTTCCGGGGCACAATGTCCGATTGCGGCGGGTCAGCGCTTCCAGAAGGCCGGCAGGAAGATCACGAGCACGGTGTAGAGCTCGAGCCTTCCGAGGAGCATGAGGAGCGAGAGGAAGGCGAGGCCGGCGTCCGGGATTTTCGCGTAGCTCCCGGCGGGGCCCACGAGTGCGAGGCCCGGGCCGATGTTGGCCAGGCACGCGATTGAGCTCGACACGGCCGTCTCCATGTCGGGCGTGAAAGCGGTCATGACAAGGGATCCGTATGCGAAGACGATTACGAAAATCAGCACGAAGGCCGTGATGTTCGACACGGCCTCCTCGGACACGTTTTCCCCGCCGATTTTGACCTTCCTCACGGAAAGGGGCTGCATGTAGATGTGCACTTCGCGGAACAGGGTGCGCATGGCGGTGAAGATTCGGATGATTTTGATGCTCCCGCCGGTGGACCCCGCGCAGCCTCCGAAGAACATGAGGAGCACCAGCATCCCCCTGCTCGCAAGGGGCCACGAGTCGAAGTCGGCCGTCGCGAAGCCTGTCGTGGTCAGGACGGAAGTGACCTGGAAGCAGCCCGCTCTCAGCGCCTGGCCGAAGGACGGGTACGTGTTCCCCCAAATGTCCAGCGTCACGAAGGCGCACGCGATGGCCCAGACCGCGGCGTAGAACCGGAATTCCGAATCCCTCATGTATTCGAAGGGCCGGCCGAAAAGGAGCTTCAAGTGGAGCAGGAAGTTCGTCCCTGCGACGAACATGAACACGGTCACGACGACGTCGATGTACGCGCTGCCGTAGGCGCCTATGCTGGCCGTGCGGGTGGAGAATCCGCCCGTGGCCATGGTCGCGCATGCGTGGCACCAGGCTTCGAGGAGGCTCATGCCGCCGATGCAAAGGAGCACTGTCTCGAGCACGCAGAAGAGGACGTACGCGCCCCAGAGAAGCTTGGCGGTCTGCGTTATCCTCGGCGTGATGCGGTCTTTGGCCGGGCCCGGCGCCTCGGCGCGGTAAATCTGCACTCCGCCGACCCTGAGGAAGGGCAGTATGGCCACGCACAGGACGAGCACGCCCATGCCCCCGAAGAAGTGCGTCATGGATCGCCAGAACAGGATGCCCTTCGGCACGGGCTCGATTTCGAGCAGCACCGATGCGCCCGTTGTCGAGAAGCCGGACATGGTCTCGAAGAACGCCGGCACCGGGTCGGGGATGACCCCTGACACGACGAAGGGTATTGCGCCGAAGACGGACACTGCAATCCAGCCGAAGGCGGCGATGCCGAACCCGTCGCGGCGCGAGAGTTCCAGCTCTCCGCGCGTGAGGGCCCATGCCAGGGCGGCGAAGGCGAGGGAGGCGCAGAAGCCCGCCGCAAGGCCGGTCCGAGCCCCGGCAGGGTCCCCGCAAGCCAGGGAAACCACGAGGCTCAGGCCCATAGCGAGCCCGACGACGGCCAGGAGGTACGATATGACATGAAGCACAGGCCGGATTTTCACGGCGCGCCCCTCACTCGAAGACCGACCTGATTCTGTCGGCCGTCTTCTGCAGGCTGTAGACCGCGAGGCGGTCGCCGGCCTTGAGCACGAAAGACCCCGTCGGCACGAACGTCTCGCTGCCTCGCTGGATTGCGGCCACCACTGCCGCCTCCGGGAGCCGGACGTCGCTCAGGGGCCGGCCGTCCAGCTTGCCGCCAGCCTTGATGACGACTTCCTGCAGCTCCCCGGAGATGTGCGTGAAAAGCCCCACGTCCGTGATTGTGTCGCCGTGGACGTACGCGAGTATCGCGCGAATCAGCGAAAAGTAGGGACTGACCACGTGGTCGAGCAGGTGGAGCTTGTCCACGATGGGGACGTACTCGGGGTTGTCTATGCGGCTCACCGCGAACCCCGCGCCGAGATCCTTGGCCTGGATGCAGCTCACGATGTTGATTTCCTGGTCGTCGGTCACCGCCACGAACGCCGTGTCGGGCCCGAGCCCGATGTCCTTCAGGGTCGCGGCGTGGGCCGCGTCGGCGTGCAGGACCTGCGCGCGCTCGAGCTTCTCCGATGCGCGCTCGGCCTGCGCCCGGTTGCGCTCGACCAGCACGCACTCCATGGACGAGCGCTCGACGTGGCGGGCCAGCGAAAGCCCGAGGCGGCTGCCGCCGACGACGATGACCTTGCGGAACTTCCGCCGCTTGCCTGCAAGGGCCCAGCCCATGAAACCGTCGGCGTCGCCGGAGGCGAGCACGGCGTAGAGGTCGTCGCCTTCCCGGCACAAGGTCGAGCCCCGCGTGATGTGCAGTTCGCCGCCGTGGACCAGGCCGAAGAACCGCACCTTCGAGAACCAGTCGACGTCCTTGAACTCCGAGAGCTGCCTGTCGAGCAGAGGGCTGCCCGAGGGCAGCTTGAACCCCAGGGCGACTATACGCCCCTTGAAAAGGCTCGTGGCCTCGAAGGCGCCGGGGATGGACAGCAAGTCGAAAATCTCCCTAGCGCAGCGCTCGTTGTGCGCAAGGGCACGGTCCACACCCAGCTTGCCCATGTTCACTAGGGGCGAACGGAGGTAGCCGATGTCGTTGATGCGGGAGATTGTGAACCTGGCGCCTGCGTTGTGCGCAAGGTGGCATGCGATGAGGTTCGCCTCGTCGTTGGACGTCACTGCCACGAAGAGGTCGCATTTGCCGGCGTTGATTTTCTCGATGATTTCCGGGGAGGCTCCATGGCCGGCCACGGCCATGACGTCGAGCTCGCTCGAGACCTCGTTGAGGGCCTCGAGGGACTGGTCGACGACGATTAGGTCGTTGCCCATGGCGTGGAGCTTGTGGGCGAGGTTCTTGCCTACGCTTCCCGCACCTATGATGGCGATTCTCATTCCGGCGCAAGTCCGCTGCGGAACATCGATTGTCCGTCCTGCACGGCCGGACAGCCTTTGCGCCCCGGGGGATTCCCCGAAGGATTCTGGGGGCGCGAAGCGGGGGCAAATATACATCCGCGGAGTATCGAAATCACCATAATTCCAATGAGCGCAAGCCGTAAGCGCATGATTCCAGGCTGTTGCCTACGCGGCAGGAGAGGGTAGAATTCCCCAGAAATATTCGCTGAGTTACTAGGAGTCGAAAGCAATGAAGAAGCTGATGTGCATCCTGGCGCTGGCGGTTGCAATGGTTTCCCCGGCCTGGGCAGAGGAGGGCGCCGGGGAGCCCACGGACGCGGAACTGCAGAAGAAATTCGACACGCACAGCCAAGCGTTGGATTTCCAGGACTGCCCGGTCCTGTTGGCCCTGGAACTCGCGTTCACGTGCGCGGACCTTCCGTATGAAATCACCGAGGAGGCCGAAGGGATTCTCGAGGCGCGGATCTACGTGTTCAACTTCAAGGTGGAGAAAGTCCTGCTCCGAAGGACAGTCGCCTTTCTTCTGCATCCATACGATACTCTGACCTGCAGGGCGGAAGGCGGCAAAATCCGCGTGATGACGCTGTCCGAAGCCGGGCTCAATCGCGCGCCGCGCAGGACCGCCGATCCGGCGGCGAAGCCGGACCCGGCAAAAGCCTCGGCGTACGCAGCGGGCTATGCGGGCCGGAAGCTGACGTTCAACGTCGCGATGCCGGCCGTGTCCGCGCTGAACTTCATCGAGATGATGGCGGACATGGACATCGCGCAGTCCGAGGCGGCTTTCGAGTACTTGAAATCCTCCGATAGGAGCGTGACCATCTGCGCGTCGAAGGCTTCATCCTTCGCGATGGCGAACGCGTTCATCGCGAATCTCCCTGCGCTCAGGGCCTCC
>JBFZBV010000395.1:0-7759 GCA_041308285.1 Planctomycetota bacterium
GAATTCCAACATTCTCGACTGCAGATTTTCGACAGGAAGCGCTGTTTCTTGATCCAGTTCCCCGCGGCGGATGTAGCCGCCCCACTCAGCTGGGGCGTATATCCGACGATCACGGCACAGAGTGCCGTGGCTACATATGAATCCGACGTCTCGCTTTGCGAGCGATATCCATCTCTCTTCTTGCGAGCGCCCGCCCGTTCCGCGGGTGGGCGCTCGCAATGACACCATAACCAATAACTGGACAATATGTTGTGAAATGGCGGAGATCCAGGCAGGAAATTTACGAGGCAATATCTAAGATACAGGACGAGAAAAGTGCTTTTATGTCAACTAAGTTGGCATTCCCAGGGGTGAAGTTGTATTATAAGTTGACAACAAATTGACTGGACAATCTGGATGCAGCGCTGCGACAACCCACGATCGGTCAGGGGCAATTTATATGTAAGGTAACTAACAAGTTAAAACAGCCAGGGAACGGGGGATATTATCTCGGTTTGAAATCCAAAGGCACTCGTTTTGCATCTTGCCAGATGTCCACTAGCTTCCATGGAGGTCCATTATGAATGCCAGATTCAAGTCCGATGGTGTGGCTCTCATCATCGTGATTGTGGTTCTCATGGCACTCGTGATAATCGCGACTCCCTTCGCAGTCTCGATGCAGCTTCAGGAGAAGACCAGCAGGTCTTTCGTCTACGAAACGCAGGCCAGGATGCTTGCCGAAGGCGTCAGGAACTACGCCGTGTCTCAGCTCATGAAGTCCCACGAGAGCTGCGAAAAAACGGGCAAGTACGAGGCGCCGTACAACACGCCGGACTGGGACACCATAGACGAGTTCGCGGTCAGGCTCGACCTCCCTGCGCTTGCGGCCAGAAAGGACCTCAATTTCCTCGACCCGAAGGGCATGATGTGGTCCGTCTCGGTCCAGGACGAACAGGCTAAAATCAACCTGAACGCCGCCACGCCCTGGCTCATCGGAAACCTGATGGGATCCGCGGTCCTGACAGAGCCTGTCTCCGCGGAATCCGGGTCCATAGCGGTCGACGACGCGATGTGCTTCTACTCGGACGGGAAATCCGACACGGTCGACGGATACCTCTGGATTGACGGGGAAGTCATCTCCTACAAGAACATCTCCGGCAACACGTTTTCCGGCTGCGAGCGCGGGTGCTTCACGGACAGCCCTGAATTCTCCAAGGCCAAGAAGCACAAGGAGATGAACCTGGTGATTGATTTCAGGGCCTACAAGCTCTCCGGCCACCCAATCAGGGCCGCGCAGGGCAGGTACACGCCCTTTGCGAACCTCTCGGAAATCAAGGCGATGTCCACCTACGGGAACACGGGCAAGCTGGGCGACGGCCCCATAGCGCTGTCTCCCTCTGAAATCGACTTCCTCAGGCACTTCGTAACGGTCCATTCCAGGCCCGAGGTCGCCGGCCAGTGGACGGCGCCTGTGAGGATTTTCAGGGTCCTGTCTCAGGAGGATTCGGCCGCCTGCGACGTGCTCGAAATCGCGTCGGGCCGCAACACGTCGCCGGGCACCTTCCTCAGAGTCATAAGGGAGAGGGACGAGGCCGAGCCCGAAGTCGAGTACGCGAGGGTGCTCAAGACCAAGCGCGGACCCAACACCTGGATGGTCATCCTCGACAGGAAGCTCAAGGCCGTGTTCGAGGAGGCGGACGAGGGCTATGTCCAGACTCAGGTGAGGCCGCCGGTCAACGTCAACACGGCGTCCAGGGCGGTCCTCATGTCCCTGTTCACGGGCATAAAGTTCGTCTGGGACGAGGGCCAGGACAACCCGGAGACCGGCGAGGAGACGCGGCCGAGCAAGTGCGTGACCCGGGAGGAGGCCGCCGCGGTGGTCGAGAGAATCTTCGCCCGCTCGGAGGACGGCCAGCCCGTGAAGTGCCTCGAGGACTTCATGTCCGTGCTCAACGAGAGCTTCACGGCCGGGGAAATCCAGGAGAACTCCATGCGCGCCCTGTACCAGAACGCGCTCAACCCCCACCACTTCAACTTCTCCGTGTCCACGGCGCCGCTCTGCTTCAAGTCCTCGGACACGTACACGCTCGAGGCGACAGGGGTCGTCAACCTCGAGTCCGGCAGGCAGGCGGCCGTCCACAGGATTGAGGAGGTGATTGAGGTCTCACCGCCCAGGGAAGCATCCCTGTCCCTCCAGAGCCAGTACGACTTCCAGAAGCAGATTTGGGCCCCCCAGGGCAGCCTGGTCTCCACCTGGCCCAAGCCAGTGACCGCGAGGGACGTGTATCCGGCCTACAGCCGGGAACCCGAGAACGCCGGCGACGTCAGGCTGCAGTCCTCCAGGATGTACGAGGTCTGGAGCCAGGTCCAGTCCGTGCTGCGCCAGAGCGGCGGCAGCGCCATGGAAGTGAAGGTCTCAATCTCCGGCGGCGAAAGCGCATCCGGATACGTCGAGCACTTCGACCGGCAGCTCCTGGAAGGCTTCAATCTGACGCCCGACGGCCCCGATCTGGAGAACAGGGCCATGTCCTTCGGCGACGACAAGACCAGATTCGTCCCCGACAAGCAGAACGACAGCAAGGACTACACGGCCGGGAGCGTCGAGTTATGGTACATGCCCAAGTGGGCGGACATGAACGACAACCACGTGCTCTTCGACATCGCCGAGAATCCCGGAAGGGTCTTCCGCAACCGCATCATGATTTTCTTCGACGCGGACACCTCGGAACTCGTGCTCCACGTCGCGGACGCCACAGAAGAGGAGACGGCCTCGCAAATCCGCTACGCGGTCAACGCCGACAACTGGAAGAAGGACATCTGGTACCACATCGCGGCTTCCTGGAAGGGCACCCGGGTCGGCGAAATCGCGCTCCTCGTCGACGGCAGGCCCGTCGGCGAGTTCGCGCACAGGACGTCCGGCGGCGACCCGCGGTTCACGGTGCTGTCGACCGCCCTCGAAGCCGCTTCCTCCGAAATCCAGGTCGAGTCCACCGCAGGCTTCCCGGACCACGGAGTGCTCATCATCGGCAAGGAGGCGATAACGTACTCGGCCAAGACGCAGAACAGCTTCATATACGAGCCGTACCCCGAGTTCACCCCGCCGGACACGGCCGGCGGGTCCTCGGGCTCCTCCGGATCGTCCGGTTCGAGCGGAATCGTCCTGCCGGGCCGGGTCTCGTTCCAGGACGGCGGAACCGGGACCGGCGGCACGACGGACGCCCCCGTGCCCCAGAATTCCGGCACCTACGACGTGAAGACGAACAGGGGGAAGAGGGGGACCGAGTGGGCGGGGCACCCGAGCGGATCCGCCGTGTCGGTCTTCGGCTACGCGACGATGCTCGAGACGCGCCTGCCGGTGGGCGGAGGCACGCTCGCCAACGAAGCCCTGGGAGCGGACACGACCACGAGGCTCCTCTATCCCGGTGAGGATGCCGACACCGGCGACGGCGGGGCATCAGGCGGCAGCGGGATGTTCCAGGGCGGCCCGGGCGGCCCCGGCGGGACCATCACGCTCGTGCTCCTCGCTGCGGACGCCGAGGAAATCACCGTGAAGGACGCAGCCGATTTCCCGGACCACGGGTTCCTCCTGGTAGCCTGCAGGAAGGCGGCCCAGACCACCCAGAATTGCCTGCCGGCCTCGGGCGGGAATTTCCAGGACGGAGGCGGGACCGGGGGTTCGACCTCCTCCTCCGGGGAACTCCAGCACGAGTTCGTCTACTACGCCAAGAAGGACGAGAACACCTTCAAGGACGTGAAGCGCGGCCAGCTCGGAACCACCGCGCAGGAGTTCGCGGTCGAGCTGACCATCGGCACCACGACCGAAGTCCCCGTGTTCCACGTCTGGCTCGTCTCGGTCGCCGCCTCGAACACCGAGAACTACCTGGACAAGGGGAGGTTCCAGATTGACAACGAGTGGTTCATCTACGACTCCAAGAACGAGACCGAAGGCAACAGGTACTTCGTCCGGGACCAGATAATCGAGGACCTCAAGACCAAGCTCGACGAGTTCGGCGAGACCGACGTCGACGGCACGACGGGCCAGGTTGGGACGGCCGACGACACGAAGAAGCCGCCCGAGATAACCTTCAGGAACGCGCACAGGACAATCGGCGCGACGCATTCCAAGAACGCGAAAATCATCCCCGTGTTCGAGGTCAAGGACACCTACGCGGGCCGATTCGACGACGTCACGTTCCTCTCCTCCATCTCCGGCGCGCAGACCACCGCGACGGGCTCCATAAACTGGGCGGACGGCATCTACGCCGCCCTGATGGACAACGTTCCCGCCGAAATCCTCCCGCTCATCACGAGGATGCTCAAGTTCCCCTCGGGCGAGCTGCCCTCGAAGCTCCTCAAGGAGTGCAGCCTCGGCGGGAGCACGCCCGGCGCCGCCGGCGTCTCCGCCGTCACGACCAAGGGAAGGGTCGACGAGGTGAGGTTCACCACCGCCGGAAGGGGCGTGTTCCAGCTCGCCGCGGACCTGACGGAAACGGACGAGGAGCTCACGGTGGAGGTCCACCCGCTGCCCGGCAAGGACGACCCGGGCAACCTGCCGCTCAACATCCCGACGGACGGCGGGATTGTGAAAATCGCCAACGAATTCATGAGCTACACGGAGCTCGACGGATACACCCTCAGGAACTTGAAGAGGGGCATCCTCGGGTCGAAGGCCGCGGTCCACTCCATGGGGGCCTACATGATGCACATGGCGTTCATGACCGTGACCACCCTTACCGCGGAAGCCGCCTCGGAATCGAACGTGCTCAACGTGAAGTCCGCCGCCGGGTTCCCCAACGAAGGTTACGTCCTCGTGGGAGAGGAGATGGTCGGCTATACGCACGCCAAGCCCATGACCAACCAGCTCGTGATTGCGTCGCGGTCCCCCGAAGCGCCCGGCGCGTTCAGGGGCGCCTTCGGCACCGTCGCGGCCTCCCATCCGTCGGGCGAGATTGCCGTCCTCATCCCGCACCGCTACCACGACAGGTTCCGCCCGAAGACGGACCTCCCCGAGATGGCCTTCTTCCAGGCCTCCTTCGCGGCCAGGGACGCGCTGTGGCGCGAGATCCTGTGGGAGGAGAAGATAGACGACCCAGCCGCCCAGGACGTCGTGGTCCTCGTCCGCATCGACGGCATAGGGCGCTGGGACGACGAGCCTGCGAACGCCCCGGGCGGGATATACAGGTTCGACAACGCGGAAAACGCCAATATAATCGGCGTCCAGGGCGACTTCATCGAGGCGCGCGTCTTCTTCCAGTACAAGGAGGGCGCATTCAAGGGCGACGGGTGGAAGGGCACCCCGCTGGTGAAGAACCTCAAGGTGAAGTATTCCCAGCCCATGAAGGTCCTCTACCACAAGGAGCTCGGAGGAAGATGATTCCGAAGGCGGCCGGAAGACGGGGATTCACACTCGCCGAAATCATGGTGGCGATGTCCATCTTCCTCATGATTGGCGGCATGCTCCTCATGGCCCTCAGGGCCGGAGTCGACACCTGGTCGAGGACCGAGGAGCAGAGGATGATCCACGAGGACGCCCAGGCCTTCCTCAGGCAGGTCAGGGAGGACCTGACGTCCCTCGCGTCGACCGGCGGCTCCTCGGGCGACCCCAGGGTCCAGCTGCTCTGCGACTTCGACGCCGCAAGGAGGCAGCGCATCCGTTTCATCCGGACCATCAAGGCCGAGGACGCGAGGACCCTCATGCGCCTCGCCGGCACCGGCACGCCCGAGCAGGGATACACCGAGCACATGACCGACGTGGGCGACGCCGGCAAGAAGCTCATGCCGCTCGGCGGGCTCATGGAAGTGGCGTACCTCTTCGATCCCTCGGACCCCCTGTCCACGGTGCTATACCGGGGCGTCCGCGCGCCGATAGGCGGGGACGGATCCCTCTTCGTCAACAGCAACATCGACACGACGGAAAAGGTCGCGAAGTGCATGAACCCGCTTTCGTCCGGCGTGCTGTTCCTGGGATTCCTGTTCTGGTCGCAGTACACGTCGACCTGGAACGTCGAGACCGGCCTCAACAGGTCCCTCGGCGGCGAATGCGGGCCGGAGGTCGTCTGGGACTCGACCAGGGGGATACTGCCCTCGCAGGGGTCGTCCGGCAGGAAGAACGACCTGAACGTGTTCTTCATGGCGGCCAACTCCGCCTCCAGGGACGTCGCCGCGGACGACGTGTTCCCGAGGCAGATTCAGGTCACGCTCGTGCTCAGGAAGCGCGCCGGCTTCGGGATGTCTTCCGAAATCGTCGAGGACCTGTCCGCGGGCGAGAAAACCGTCAGAATCGCGGACAGCCGCGGGTTCCCCGACGAGACCGACCCGGACGCGATGAGGTACGTCAGAATCGGCGCCGAGTGGGTGCGCCTCAAGGGCAGGACCGGGGACGAACTCGAGATGGACCGGCGGGGCGCCAGGGGCACGGTCCCGCAGGCGCACAAGGCCGGCCAGCCGGCCCTCTGCGGCCGCACTTTCATAATCACGGCCTCGGTGCCTGCCTACAGGGAATTCTGGTTCGGCGACAACCCGGTCACGGGTGCCGCCTCGAAGTGAATGGAGGTGCCGCAAGGTGATCGTCGCTATCCCAGCGCGGCCGGGGGGGCAGTCGGGCTTTTCCCTGCTTGAAATCCTCGTGGCCCTCAGCGTCATGGTCGTGGGCATGACGAGCATCATGGTCCTCTTCGCCGTGGGCGTGACCACCCACAAGAGGAGCGTGGACCAGATGAACGCCGCGATAGCCGCGGAGTCCGTGTTCTCGGAGATCGAGGCGAAGTACACGATTTTCCGCATAGACCAGTGGAAGAAGAAGAGCGGGCGGAGCTCCTCGGGCAAGGGCTCGAAGCGCGTGACCGTGGACGAGAAGAACTACCTGCGCGACGTGCCCGCCCAGGGGGCGGACGAGCCCAAGGTGCCGAACTTCCCGGGGTACAGGTACAGGATGAAGTACACGCCGCTGGACCAGGACGGGGACGCGGTCCTGGCGGAACTGACCATCGTCTGGCAGAAGGGCGGGGATCCCGTGGCCGAGACGTTCAAGAAGGTCATATTCAAGAAACCGTTTTAGGGCGCGCTCCTGCGCCCGGGGGAGGTGGAGAATGAAGCGGACCCTGGTCTTCGCGGCGCTGGCCGCCTTTGCCGCGGCAGTCGCCGCGGATGCGGCGTCGGCCGAGATCCTGAGGCTCAAGGACGGGTCCTTCCTGCAGGGCAGGATTGTCGAGTCGGACAAGAACTTCGTGAAAATCCAGCGCTTCGACACCGGAGGCGTCGCCAGGCTCTCGTGGATGCAGCTCACCGACGACGACAGGGTGAGGCTCGGGAAGCTCCTCGGCCTCATCGTGACAGAGGACGTGAGGGCGGTCAAGGTGGACGGCGTCAGGTTCCACCTGAAGACCGGGGAGGTGCTGGAGGGCGTGCTCGTGCCCGAACAGGGGACGGCGTCCGAGATTGCCCTCAAGACCGGCCCCGGCGGCGTGTTCAAGTATCCGACCTCCATCATCTCCCGCGAAGAGCCCATCAAGATGGACATTCTCAGAATCTACACCGAGGAGGAGGCCTATGCGATGAAGACCAAGGCCGACGGCGCGCCGGCGGACCTCGCCTCGCACCTGGCCATGGGCGACTGGTGCCAGAGGATAGGCTACTACGAGAAGGAGAAGGAGCACCTGGACCGCGCCCTCGCGGCCGGCGGGGCGGACAAGTCGCAGGAGGAGTTCATAAAGAACAGGACCGCCGCGCTGGCGGATCTCATCAAGGACCGCGAAGTCATCAGTAAAATCAAGCAAATCAA